>CALXVT010000068.1 GCA_944392175.1 uncultured Clostridia bacterium | reverse complement strand
ATGCCTATAAGGCAAAAAAGAAATGGAGGAATTATAATGTCAATTAAAGTAGGTTTTAACGGATTTGGAAGAATTGGAAAATTAGCATTCCAAGCAGCTTTAGAGAAAGGTGATGCAGTAGATATCGTTGCTATAAACGATCCTTTTATAACAGCAGACTACATGGCATATATGGTAAAATATGACACAATGCATGGAAGATTTAAAGGAACAATTGAATCAAAAGATAATGTATTAGTAGTAAATGGAAAAGAAATAAAAGTATATAATGAAATGGATCCTCACAATGTACCATGGGGAGAATTAGGAGTAGAATACGTATTCGAATGTTCAGGAGTATTCACAACAATGGAAAAAGCACAAGCACACTTAGATGCAGGAGCTAAAAAAGTTCTTATAAGTGCACCATCAAAAGATGCTCCAATGTTTGTTATGGGAGTTAACAATGAAACATATGATCCAAGTATGAACATTGTTTCAAATGCTTCTTGTACAACAAACTGTTTAGCACCACTAGCTAAAGTTATAAATGATAATTTCGGAATTAAAGATGGATTAATGTCAACAGTTCATGCTACAACAGCAACACAAAAAACAGTTGACGGAGCTTCTAAAAAAGATTGGAGAGGTGGACGTGCAGCAGCTGGAAATATTATCCCATCATCTACAGGTGCAGCAAAAGCAGTTGGAAAAGTTATACCAACATTAAATGGAAAATTAACAGGTATGTCTTTCAGAGTTCCAACATTAGATGTTTCTGTTGTTGATTTAACATGTAATTTAGAAAAACCAGCATCATATGAAGAAATATGTGCTGCAGTTAAAAAAGCTTCAGAAAATGAATTAAAAGGAATTCTTGAATATACAGATGAACCAGTTGTATCTTCTGATTTCTTAGGAGATCCACATACATCTATATTTGATGCAGCAGCTGGAATTCAATTAACAGATACATTTGTTAAATTAGTTGCATGGTATGACAATGAATGGGGATATTCTCATAAATTAGTTGATTTAGCTTGCTATATGGCAACAAAAGATAATATGTAATTAATAAAAATTTTAGAGGTTGCTTTTTTAAGTAACCTCTAAAAGTCTGATTAATTGTTCTTGAGGCAAGATAATGTAATTGTAAAGGTTACATATGTGCCAATATAAAATGGACATATATGTAGCCTTTACAATTAATCCACCACTGATTCTTATATTTGGCACTGGTGGGATATATGCGTAAGTTAATCTATTGCCAAAATCTTTAATTTGGTAGAAAGGATTAAAGGCATGTGCTTGTCATAAAGTTTTATTAAATAAAAGGAGTGAATTTTTATGAGTAAAAAAACAGTTAGAGATATTGACTTAAAAGGAAAAAAAGTAATCGAAAGATGTGATTTTAATGTACCATTATTAGAAGATGGAACAATAAGAGATAACACAAGAATTGTTGCAGCATTACCAACAATTAAATATTTATTAGAACAAAATTGTGCAGTAATCTTATGTTCTCACTTAGGAAGACCAAAGGGACAAGTTGTTCCAGAAATGTCTTTAGCACCAGTTGCAAAAGAATTAAGCAGATTATTAGGACAAGAAGTTAAACTTGCAAAAGATGTAGTAGGTGAAGATGCTCAAAAATTAGCTAAAGAATTAAAACCAGGTGAAGTAATGTTACTAGAAAATGTAAGATTTGAGCCAGGAGAAGAAAAAAATGATCCAGAACTTGCTAAAAAGTTTGCGAGTTTGGCAGAAGTATTTGTAAATGATGCATTTGGTACAGCTCATAGAGCACATGCTTCAACAGCAGGAATAGCTGATTATTTACCAGCAGTAAGTGGATTCTTAATTGAAAAAGAATTAAAATTCTTAGGAGATGCTATAAATAATCCAAAAAGACCATTTGTAGCTATTTTAGGAGGAAAGAAAGTTTCTGATAAAATAGGTGTAATTGACAGTTTATTAGAAAAAGTAGATACATTAATGATTGGTGGAGCTATGGCTTATACATTCTTCAGATCAATGGGATATACAGTAGGAAATTCTATTTGTGAAGAAGATAAATTAGATTTAGCACAAAACTTATTAAAGAAAGCTAAAGAGAAAGGTGTTAAATTCATGCTTCCAGTAGATACTAGAGTAGGAAAAGAATTTAAAGAAGATACAGAAAGCAAAGTAGTAAGCTATAAAGAAATTCCAGATGGATGGGAAGGATTCGATATTGGTACAGAAACAATAAAAATGTACACTGACGAATTAAAAAATGCAGCAACAGTATTATGGAATGGACCAGTAGGATTATTTGAATTTGACCAATTTGCGGTAGGAACAAATGCTATAGCTAATACTTTAGCAGAAATTGATGCTGTTACAGTAATTGGTGGTGGAGATTCAGCTGCAGCTATAAAGAAAGCTGGACTTTCTGATAAAATGACACATATTTCTACAGGTGGAGGAGCTTCTCTAGAATTTATAGAAGGAAAGAAATTACCAGGAATAGAATGTTTAATGGACAAGTAAAGTCACCGTCAAAATTAAGCCACTTCCCAAATTAAGCCACTTCCCAAATTAAGCCACTTCCCAAATCTTTGATTTGGTGAAGTGGGCTATAGCTGGTAAGACCAGCATTGTTTGGTGAAGTGGGCTATAGTTGGCAAAGCCAACCTCCACAGTACATCGGTGGACTATTGTTAGTGAAGCTAACGACCTCATACTTTAACCTTCGATATGGAGAGTAGTATACATGGAATTATTAGATGTAGTAGATGAAAATAATAATTTAATAGGAATAAAAGAAAATAGAGATATAATTCATGAAAAAGGATTATTACACAGGGAGATAGCTATTTTTATACAAAATGAAAAAGGTGAGTTTTTAATTCAAAAAAGGTCTGCAAATAAAAAGCAAGCACCTAATAAATGGTGCTTGACAACAGGCCATGTAGAGTTAGGAGAAGAATATGATAAAGCTGCAATAAGAGAACTCAAAGAAGAGCTTGAAATAGAAATAAAAGAAGAAGAATTAACACCTTTAGGAATATTTAAGCAAAGTATTAAAAGTGGTAAGGTGATAAACAACAGTTTTATGAAGTATTATTTTTATAAAACTAATAAAAAGCTAGAAGATTATACAATACAATTAGAAGAATTAAGTGAAATAAAGTATATATCTTTTAATGAAATAGTACGTGTAATAAATGAAAAAGACGAGAATTATATTTTTGCTAATAAAGAAATTATGCAAGATATATTAAAATTATTAAAAGAGATATAATAAAGCAGTAGGAATAATATAATTTTGTAAGGAGTATTTATGGAACTATTAGATGTAGTAGATAAAAATAATAATCTAACAGGGATAAAAGAAGATAAAGAAATTGTTCACCAAAAAGGATTATGGCATAGGGAATCTGCAATATGGATTATGAATGAAAATGGAGAAATGTTATTTCAAAAAAGAGCGGCTTCAAAAAAGCAAAATCCTAATAAGTGGGCATTGACAGCAGGTCATGTAGATGCTGGCGAAGCACCTATTGATACAATGGTAAGAGAAATACAAGAAGAATTGGGAGTAAAAATAAAAAAAGAAAAATTTTCTAAAATATTAGTAGAAAAGGAAAAAAATTTTTCACCAGAATCAAATACAATAAATGCTAGATTTACAGAGCACTATTTTACAATAGTTCCATATAAAATATCAGATTATAGAATACAGCTATCAGAACTATCAGAAGTTAAATATTTTTCATTAGAAGAAATAGAAAAAGTAATAGAAAATAAAGATGAAAATTATGTGTTTTCAACAAAGAGATATATGCAAAAAGTTTTACCTTATTTAAAGGAGAGGAGAGAAAAGTTATGCGTAGAAAAGTAATCGCTGGTAACTGGAAAATGAATATGCTTCCAAATGAAGCAATATCATGTGTTGATGAATTAGCAAAACTAGTAAAAGACACAGAAAACGAAGTTATCTTATGTGTTCCATATACAGATTTATTTTATGCACTATTAACAGCACAAAATACAAATATAAGAATAGGAGCACAAAATATGCACTTTGAAGAAAAAGGTGCATATACAGGAGAA
>CALXVT010000067.1 GCA_944392175.1 uncultured Clostridia bacterium | reverse complement strand
AATGTTAAAGCTGTTATCAGAAATGAAATAGAAAAATGTGAAAGAAATCATATTACAGATTGGTCTACAATTAAATCAACATTAAGAGATAATTTAAAAGATTATATATTACAAAAAACAAAGAGAAATCCTATGATTCTACCAATTATTATGGAAGTATAATAAAATGCAGTAATACCAAGCTTTTTACAGCTTGGTATTTTGTATTTGTTATTAACGTGTTATTAATTGAAAAATATTTATTATATAAGAAAAAAGAAACAGCCAAGCTAGCGCTTGGCCGTTTCTTTTACTGGATAGCATCACTTGGCAAGGACTCATCATCATAATATGATTCAATATGATACAATACGCCACTAAATGTATGGCGATGCATATTTTTATCATCAAAGATGATAAATGATGGTTGTGCTTCAACATACTTAACGTCATCAAATGGTAAAGTTTTTCCCTGCCAAATAATTGTTATGTTTGTTTTTTGCATGTTGCTCCTTTCTGCCAAATTCTGGCATTAAAATTTCAATTGCTATCACCTTTAATTATACTATATTTCGGCTAATTTAGCAAATTAGCTACTTTTATAAACTATATGTTGATATATATTGGCACAAAGCTTTAATGTCTGAATTGGCACTAAGTTCAAATCTTATAGTACCTAATCCGCTAAGTGTAACATCTAATTCAGAATCAATGTCAAAAGTACCTGAAGTCTCTATAGAAAATGTTTGGATTTTATTGTAAGGAATAGAAGTAAAATCCACTTTTTTACCTGTAATACCTTGTGTATTAACAGCTATAATTCTCTTATTTGTAAAAATTAATTTATCTCTAATTGAAGAAAAAGAAAAACCGACATTTTCTCCAGGTGCTAAAAGATTAGCAATTAAATTATTTGCTTTTTCATTTGAATATGGACTTAATTTTATTAAAGATTTGTTATTAAAATCAATCATAATAATACCTCCATTTTTTGATAAATATTATCATATAAAAAAATTAAAGTAAAGAAAAGAAGGTGATGTGTATTTCTACACATCACCTCCTTTTACTGCTTTGTCCATGTCAAATACCTCTTTTCTCATGAAGGTATCATAACTTTTCTGATATTCCTCTGGAGTTAAAGCCTTTCCCAGCAACTTAGATGCCTTTTTTTCAGTTTCTAAAAAAGTATCCAAAGGGATATTATCCCCGAAGAAAGAAGAAACAACTTTTCCTAAAATGTTAGCATATAACAGCTCACCGGTTTCAGGATCTTTATAAATGATACCATACGGTAAGTATGACATGATTATTCCTCCTTATCACCAGATACTTTGTAATCAGGAGTGACATTTCTTAATCCAAGAAGTCCGCTACCTAAAAAGGCGCCTGTTTTTACGATAGCTTGAAGGCGATCGTCAGAATCAGCAGGCAAAGGTCTTCCGTTTTCATCTGTTACACAGAATTTATTCAATGTAACTGTGATGATTTCATTTGTCTCCGGGTTCCGAAATTGAATGGAATGAAGTTCTAAGTTCATTTTTTTCCTCCTTACATTCTGCTAAGAAACATGAACAAATTGTGCAAAATTAGCTTTTGCATTTAAATTGTTCAAACATTAAAGTTACAATAAGATTATATACCACCAACATCTTTATGTCAACGGAATAAGCAGTTTTACTCTTGATATAAACTAAATTATATTGTATAATATAAACGATTTTGAACTTTAAAGGCGGGAAATAAAGTTTATATAAAATATTACAAAAATAAGGAAAAAAGGACCGTCCCTTGATTCCGATAAAGGAGAGAAAATTAATGGACTATAAAGATTTAGCAAATTTAATATTTCCAGATGCAAAACCAATAGAATATTATGAAGAAAAATATCCAAAAAGAAATTTAAAAGAAGGAGCTATAGTTACTAGATTTGCACCAAGTCCAACAGGATTTGTTCATATAGGAAGTTTATATCAAGCATTAGTTGCAAGAAAAGTAGCAACACAAACAGAAGGTGTATTTTTCTTAAGAGTAGAAGATACAGACCAAAAAAGAGAAGTAGAAAATGGTATTATAGGTATAGTTAATTCTTTAAAAGATTTTGGAATAGAAGAAGACGAGGGAATGATAAATGAAACAGAAGAAAAAGGTAATTATGGTCCATATAAACAATCTTTAAGAGGAGAAATATATAGATCATATGCCAAATACATGATAGAAATGGGAAAGGCATATCCATGTTTTTGTTCACAAGAAGAGGTCGACGAAATAAGAAAAAAACAAGAAGCAGCAAAAGTTAGACCTGGATATTACGGAGTTTGGGCTAAATGTAGAAACTTGACAGTAGAAGAAATGGCAGAAAAAATAAAAGCAGGAGAAAAATATATTATAAGATTTAAATCTCCAGGAAGAGAAGATAGAAAAATAAAACATCATGATGTAATAAGAGGAAATGTTACATTTCCAGAAAATGACCAAGATATAGTAATAATTAAAGCTGATGGACTTCCAACATATCATTTTGCACATATTGTAGATGATCATTTAATGGGAACAACACATGTAATAAGAAGTGATGAATGGCTTTCATCTGTTCCATTACATTTACAATTATTCCATGAAATTGGATTTAAAGCGCCTAAATATGCACATATTTCACCAATTATGAAAAATGATAATGGAAATAAGAGAAAACTAAGCAAGAGAAAAGATCCAGAAGCTGCTGTATCATATTATGATGAGATTGGAATTCCAAAAGAAGCAGTTAAAGAATATTTATTAAATATTGCAAATTCAAATTTTGAAAATTGGAGAAGACAAAATCCAACAGAAGATATGGAACATTTCGAATTACAATTAAATAAAATGAGTGTAAGTGG
>CALXVT010000066.1 GCA_944392175.1 uncultured Clostridia bacterium | reverse complement strand
ATAGGAGCACAAAATATGCACTTTGAAGAAAAAGGTGCATATACAGGAGAAATTTCTGGACCAATGCTAAAATCAATTGGTGTAGAATACGTAATTATAGGACATTCAGAAAGAAGACAATATTTTGCTGAAACAGATGAAACTGTAAATAAAAAAGTAAAAGCTGCACATAAATATGGTTTAAAACCAATAGTATGTGTTGGAGAAACTTTAGAACAAAAAGAAGCAGGAAAAACAACAGAAGTAATAACAACTCAAACAAAATTAGCATTAGATGGACTTTCTAAAGAAGAAGTAGAAGGAACAATAATAGCATATGAACCTATTTGGGCTATAGGAACAGGTAAAACTGCAACATCAGAAGATGCTAATAACTCTATAAAAGAAATAAGAAAAGAGATAGCAAAAAATTATGGACAAGAAGTTGCTGATAGAGTTATAATACAATATGGCGGAAGTGTTAAGTCAGGAAATGCAAAAGAACTATTTACTACATCAGATATTGATGGAGGATTAGTTGGAGGAGCAAGTCTAAAAGCTGACGAATTCGCTAAAATAGTAAATTTTGATAAGTAAGGATGGTAACAAAAATGAAAGATAAGCTAACAATGCTAATGATATTAGATGGATTTGGCGAAAATAACAATAAAGATGGAAATGCTGTTAAACTTGCAAATACACCTAATATAGATAAACTAATGAAAATATGGCCAACAACAGATATTCATGCAAGTGAATTAAGTGTAGGTCTTCCAGAAGGTCAAATGGGAAATTCTGAAGTAGGACATACAAATATTGGTGCTGGTAGAATAGTTTATCAAGAATTAACTAAAATTACTAAATCAATAGAAGATGGCGACTTTTTTGCAATTCCAGAGTTTGTAGAAGCAATAGAAAATTGCAAAAAGAATAATTCTAAATTGCATATTTTAGGACTTCTTTCAGACGGAGGAGTTCATAGTCATATTCGTCATCTATTTGCATTATTAGAACTTGCAAAGAGAAAAGACTTTGAAGATGTATATGTTCACTGTTTTACAGATGGTAGAGATACACCACCTGCATCAGGAGAAAATTACATTGCAATGTTAGAAGAAAAAATGAAAGAAAAAGGTGTAGGTAAAATTGCAACTATTTCTGGAAGATTTTATGCAATGGACAGAGATAAAAGATGGAACAGAATTCAAAAAGCATATGATGCAATGGTAAAAGGAGAGGGAATAAAAGCAACAAGTGCTATATCAGCAATAGAAAGCTCATATCAAAAAGAAGTTTTTGATGAATTTATTGAGCCAACAGTTATATGTAATGGAGATACACCAGTTGCAACAATAGAAGACAAAGATTCTGTAATATTCTTTAACTTTAGACCAGATAGAGCAAGAGAAATAACAAGAACACTTGTGGATCCAGATTTTAATGAATTTGAAACAAAGAAAATGAATTTAGACTATGTTTGCTTTACACAATATGATGAAACAATGCCAAATGTTAAAGTAGCATTCAAGCCACAAAGATTAGTAAATACATTTGGAGAATATGTAAGTAAACAAGGATTAAATCAATTAAGAATTGCAGAAACAGAAAAATATGCACATGTTACATTCTTCTTTAACGGTGGAGAAGAAAAACAATATCCAGGAGAAGATAGAATATTAGTTCCTTCACCAAAAGTTGAAACATATGATATGAAACCAGAAATGAGTGCAATAGAAGTTACAGATAAAGTTGTAGATGCAATTAATTCTAAAAAATATGATACTATTATTTTAAATTATGCAAATCCAGATATGGTTGGACACACAGGAAATTTGGATGCTGCTATAAAAGCTATAGAAACAATAGATACTTGTGTTAAAAGAGTTGTAGATGCAGTAGAAGCACAAAATGGTGTAGTTATAATTACTGCAGATCATGGAAATGCAGAACAAATGATAGATTACAAAACTGGAGAGCCTCATACAGCTCATACAACTAATTTAGTTCCATTAATATTAGTTGGAATGAAAGATGTAAAATTAAAAGAAGGTAAACTTGCAGATTTAGCCCCAACAATGCTAGAAATTATGGGATTAGAAAAACCTGCAGAAATGACTGGAGAAAGTTTAATAGTAAAAGAATAATTATAGGGGGAAGAAGCGGTGTCAACTTCAGCTAAGATGAAAAAACTGTATACGGTTATACAGCAAAAATTATTTGATATGATACCTGAAAAATGGAATAAAATTTTCTTATATGCATCTGTAATTGATGGAAAAAATAGATTAGAAACAGGGGAAATGTATTTTTATTATATTCCAAAAGGAATTTTAAAAAGAGAACCTGTAAATGTTTATGAAGTTCCAAATAAGTTTAATTTAGATGAAACACAATATTTTAAACTAGCAGATGATTTATATGGGATAATTAAACAATTACGTAAAGAATATATTGCTATAAATGGTAATATATGGAGTAATATTGTTATATCTATAGAAGATTTTATGTTTAAAGTTGAGTATAGGTTTGACAATTTAGCTACTTCTCCATATAGTAATTATGATAGACATTTAGTTTTTAGATATAAATATTTAAAAACAGGATTGAATTCTTTTAATAAAAGAGAAAAACAAATGGTTTTAGATTATATAGATAAAGAAAAAAGAAATAATGATCCAGTAGATGAATATGAAGAATCATTATATATAACACCAAATAGACATTTGGTAAATTTCGAAAAAGATGCACCAGAAAAATCTAGAAGAGAAGAAAAATTGGAAGAACTTTACGAACTAGAAAAAGATAATGAATTCTGGCCTCATGATAAGAAATATATAATTGTAGAAAGTAAACCAAAAGCAAAAAATCAAATTATAGATAAAAAAATGTGAAAGGAGAAATAAAAATGATTTATTCAAAAGAATTAGAAGAAATGTGCACAGTAGCAAAAGGAGTAAACCATGGACCAGCACCAATTCCAGAAGAAGGAAAATGGGTAAAAGCAAAAGAAATTAAAGATATTTCAGGATTAACACATGGTATTGGATGGTGTGCACCACAACAAGGAGCTTGTAAATTAACATTAAATGTAAAAGATGGTGTAATTCAAGAAGCACTAATCGAAACAATTGGATGTTCAGGAATGACACATTCAGCTGCTATGGCAGGAGAAATTTTAACAGGAAAAACAATATTAGAAGCATTAAATACAGACTTAGTATGTGATGCCATAAATACAGCTATGAGAGAATTATTCTTACAAATAGTATATGGAAGAACACAAACAGCTTTCTCAGAAGGTGGACTTCCAGTAGGAGCTGGACTTGAAGATTTAGGAAAAGGACATACATCACAAGTTGGAACAATTTATTCAAGTACATTAAAAGGACCAAGATATTTACAATTAACAGAAGGATATATAGTAGAATTAGGCTTAGATAAAGATGATCAAATAATTGGATACAAATATGTTCATATGGGTAAAATGATGGACAACATCAAAAAAGGAATGGATCCAATGGAAGCAATAGAAAAAGCTTCTGGTACATATGGAAGATTTGATGAAGCTGTTAAGAAAATAGATCCAAGAGAACAATAGTAAGAAGGTAAAAAGATGAATATTTATTTTTCAGGTTCAATATATGGTGGAAGACAAAAATTAGATTCGTACAAGAAATTAGTACAAAAATTAGCAAAGTTTGGAACAGTTTTAGATCCAGAAGTGGCAGATGATGATGTACTTGTTCAAGAAGAAAGTTCATCAGATAATGACATTTTTGAAAGTTTAGTAGATAGATTAAGCCAAGCAGATTTAGTTTTTGCAGAAGTAACAGTTCCATCATTAGGAGTTGGATATGAAATAGGTTATGCAGATAGTCATAATAAAAGAATAATATGTATTTATGATGAATCTGTAACACCTAAAATTACAACAATGTTTAGAGGTAATAATAGATTAAAAATTATTCCATATACAGATTTAAATAATATAATAAACAATTTGGAGAATATATTAAAGGAGGAAAATTAAATGGCAGTAACATTTGAAAGTTATGAAAGAAGAATAGACCAAATTAAACCAGTAATGGAAAAATACGGAATAAAAGATTTTGAAGATGCATTAAAAATATGTACAGATAAAGGATTTAATCCATATGAAATAGTAAAAGGAGTACAACCAATATGTTTTGAAAATGCAGCTTGGGCATATACATTAGGTGCTGCAATTGCAATTAAAAAAGGATGTACAAAAGCAGCTGATGCAGCAAAAGCTATAGGTGAAGGATTACAAGCATTCTGTATTCCAGGTTCAGTTGCAGATGATAGAAAAGTTGGATTAGGACATGGAAACTTAGCATCAATGCTACTTTCAGAAGATACAAAATGCTTTGCATTCTTAGCAGGACATGAAAGCTTTGCAGCTGCAGAAGGAGCTATTGGTATAGCTAAATCTGCAAATAAAGTTAGAAAACAACCACTAAGAGTTATCTTAAATGGTTTAGGAAAAGATGCTGCTCAAGTTATTTCTAGAATTAACGGATTTACATATGTAAAAACAGAATTTGATTTCTTCACAGGAAAAGTAAATGTAGTAGAAGAAATACCATATTCAAATGGAGAAAGAGCAGAAGTTAGATGTTATGGTGCAAATGATGTTAGAGAAGGTGTAGCTATTATGTGGCTAGAAGATGTTGATGTTTCAATTACAGGAAATTCAACAAATCCAACAAGATTCCAACATCCAGTTGCAGGTACATATAAGAAAGAAAGAATAGAAGCAGGTAAAAAATACTTCTCTGT
>CALXVT010000065.1 GCA_944392175.1 uncultured Clostridia bacterium | reverse complement strand
AAATAATTATATATATTATATTAAAAAGCTAAGAATTTATACATAAAAAACTAACCATTATCAAAGTTTTGTGCAATGTTAAATATACAGAAATTATACTACCATTATACTTCTCTTCTTATAAATTTAAAAAAATTTTTTACTTATAATTATTCTTAATCTTTTACAAATAAATATATATTTTTATTATTTAAATATATTTATTACCTTTTGTTCTTCTTTATATAGCTATATTGTTTTTTATATATTTATTTAAAACTTTAAAATATAATATTTTATTTATTTTATATTTATATTTATTCTAATACTAATCAAAATTTTTAAAGATTTATTTTTAACAAAAAAATACTAATTAATTATATTTATTAATAATTAATTAGTATTTCTATCTATTCTCTATTATCTATACACTAAAACTTTTGGAAAGCATGTAAGATTATAATATTCACAATTTTTGCATTCTTCTCCTATTAAATCTGAATCATCATATTCAAATCCATTCTTTAAAAAGAATTTATCTGCTTTAGATATTATATATATTGGCTTATCTAATTCATCTATAGCTTTTTTTAATAATAATTTTCCTATTCCTTTATTCCTATAATTATAGTCTGCTACTAAAGCTTCTATATAGCTTTTATTTTTATACTTAGATATTGACACTGCTCCAATAATTTTACCTTTTTCTTTTATTGCAAAAGATCTTATATCTTTTCCAAAAAAATTTTTATTCTCATCAAATTCTAATCCATTAATATTATAAAAGTTGATTAATAAATTATTATCGTATTTTACTAACTTCAATTTATTTCTCCTCTACTCTTGTTTATAAATATACTAAATTTAAATATAAATAAATAATGACAAATAAATAAATTATTTGTCATTAGTAATTTTAAAAACTATTTAATTGAAACTAGTTGATATTTAGCAAATTTAGAATCATTATTAACTTTAATAGTTATTGTAGCTGATTCTGTTTTTTGTTCTTTTATAAATTCTTCAGTAGCTTTATTTACTAATTCTTCATTAGAAGATTCTGCTTTTTCAGTTGTAACAACTAAATCTACGTCATTATTGTTTGTATTATTAATCTTTTCATCTATAAATTCAGATAATTCATCATTATAGTATTTGCAATAATTAATAGTAAATTCTATATTCTCATTTTCAATTTCTTTGTAATCTGTAATTGTTACTAAATATTCACTAGATGTAGAATCATTAGCAAAAATAACATACGCATCTTCTAAAGTATCATCTACTGAATTAGTAATTATATCTTGTCCTCTATCTCCAAATAATTCGTTTGTAACTGAATCAAGATCTTCTTTAGAATAAATAATTGCTCCTTCTTCATTTTTATATTTCTCATAGTTTGAATTATCTTTTTTCTCAATATTGAAATTTGAAGTAATAATATTCATAATTGGTAAGCTATTTTTTTCTATTGAATCATTAAAATCTAAAAACATAGGGAAATATAAATCTTGCAATTCAGATATATCATCATTTGATAGGCTAATTCCTGAATCAGAAATACTTGAATTATTTGCTAAAGAATTATCAATTATTTCTTGGTTATTAGTATTATTTTTATTTGTATTATAAAACCATGTTGCTACTAGCATACCAAATGTAAAAAATAAAGCATTAACTAGTATTATTATAGTAAATAAAGTTGATTTTTTCATGTTCATCATAATTTTTTCCTCCATAAATGTATTTATATATAGATTATATCGATACAAATTAAAAAAGTCAATTTATTAGTTGTATTATCAAAGTTTTGTGCAAAAAGAGGTAGGGGCATAATATAAAACAGCCATAAACCTCTACTTCTACTATTTCAAGGCTTTTAGCTGTTCTATACATACTAATATTCATTTATATATCTTTATTTTCTTATTATATCTATATTATATTCATTATTATTATAGTCCTTTGTATTATAGTTATATCAATATTCTTACGACTTATTAAAATTAATTTTAAGACATATTTTTATTTTACTTGTATAATTTGTTATGTGATTTATTTTTAATCTGTTATTTTAATTTGTATCTATAAAAATTTTTTCATAATATAAATTATTCCTTTATATTATAAAATGTGGTATCCAGCCTACTCTATCGATTTGTCATTTAATATAAAAAAGACTAGTTATATTTCAAACTAATCAAAAAAGGATAATTGAAATTTTTCAATTATCCTTTTCTGATAAAAATTCTTAATCCACTTTTTTTAAAATTTGAATTAATTTTTTTATCCAATATTTTTTCAGCATCTGATCAATCTCTTCTCTGTTAAACTGAAGTAATTGAATCATATGCAATCCTTTAAGCTTCTCATCACATTCATAGAACATCCGCATTAATAAGTCTGTTGAAGCTTGAGAATCAGCATTTAAAAAAATCTGTGCTGATAAGCGGTTATCGTATCTATATAATGCATTTAAAAGACCTTCACTGGCAACACTATTTCCAGCCATGCAACATAATATAGGATAACCAATTTTTCTACCAAGGTTGCATTTTACATACTCAAATATCATTTCAAGTATTTTATTACAATTTGCAACTCTAGCGATTTCTTGTAGCTCACTGTTATAATAGATTTCAGGATCAAATACTTCCTGAATAAATTCTATTGTACAATCGACACTACGAATTAGTACATATCTAGCAATTTTGCTATTTCTAATTGTAAGTATCTCTTTTGCAATTTCAATAAAATCTCCATCCCAATGTTCTTGTTTTCTTATAGCTACCAAAAAACCTTGTGCAGTAGCATCATTGCTGTCATATTTTGTTTCTAAATTACGACAGTCGGCCTCTGTAGTTCTAAAGCGCCGTTTTTCATAATAATCGATTCGTTCGATTATATCCATTGTTAAAGATTCAATATTCATTAAAATCCCTCCATAAGCCTATTAACTTTTTGTTGCTAATACTTATTATATCATGCTTTATATAAGTTTTGCAAATTTATAGTTTTCCTGGTATGAGTTTTGTTGGTTGGGGATTTCCCTAGATTTCAATATTTTTAAGCACTAATTTATAATTTGATTTAATTTCT
>CALXVT010000064.1 GCA_944392175.1 uncultured Clostridia bacterium | reverse complement strand
TGGAGCTTCCAGCCAGAATCGAACTGGCGACCCCTTCCTTACCATGGAAGTGCTCTACCTACTGAGCTATAGAAGCATTTTGAACTATTTGTATAAACAAATAGTCCTCATGTAAAATTATTTATCTTCTTTTAATATATTTTTAATTGCTTTTTTACGTATTCTTTGTATTGCATTATCTATGGACTTTACAGGTGCATCTAATTTATTTGCTATATCTATATAGCTTTCACCTTTCATAAATCTTGCTAATACTTGTTTTTCAAAATCACTTAATGATTTATCTATTACATTTTCTACAGTTTTATAATATTCTTTTTTAGTTATTGTATCCAATGGGTCTTCAACAGAATTATTATTAAATACATCTAATAATTCTGTATTATCTTCATCATCATATGCTGATGTATTTAATGATAAATATGAATTAAGTGGCATATGTTTTTGCCTATTTGAAGTTTTTATTGCAGTAATTAATTGACGCTCTATACACATATTTGCAAAAGATTTAAATGATGTATTTTTATCTTCAGAGTAGCTTTTTATAGCCTTATATAACCCAATCATTCCTTCTTGAAATATGTCTTCCTTTTCAGCCCCTACTATATAGTATTTGCTTACTTTCATATTTACAAGTTCTTTATATTTTTCCATTAGGTAATTTAAAGCGTTTTTATCTCCGTCTTTTATCTTTATAATTAGTTCTTCATCCTGCAATAATTCGTATTTCGTATCAAAAGGATAAAACATATTGCTATATTTCATAAGTATATTGTGACCCCCTGTTAGTTGTATCTGGCCCAATTATAAGTCAAGAAATTGCATAATGTCAATACTTTTAAAGCTTATTTTATAATTTTAATTTGTTGCTATATTTTACTCTTTGTATTATAATATCAAAGGATTACAAAGACTTTAGAAGATTTTTTGCAATTTAAATTAAAAATTTGAGCTTTATTGCTCGGGCTGGAGGTTTTATGGCATTTGACGGAATAGTTACAAAAGCAGTTTCATATGAATTACAAACTGTATTAATAGATGGAAAAATTAATAAAATATTTGAACCAAATAAAAATGAAATAATTTTAGGAATATATGCTGGTGGTAAGAATTATGCTTTAAATATTTGTATAGATTCTAATTTATACAGAATACATTTAACTACTAATTCAAAAGCAAATCCATTAAATGCTCCTAATTTTTGTATGTTACTTAGAAAGCATATTAATGGATATAAAATAAACGAAATCTATTCTACTTCAGATTTAGAAAGAATTATAACAATAAAACTAGAAGGATATAATGAATTAAATGATTTAACAACTAAATATTTAATTGTAGAATTAATGGGTAAGCATAGTAATATAATTTTATTAAATGATAAATTTTTTATAATTGATAGTTTGAGGCATTTAGATGTTACATCTAACTCATATAGAGATATTTTACCAGCACATGAATATATATATCCAACAAATTCAAAAACAAATTTTTATGAAATAACTTCTTCTGAAAATTTATATAATTGGATTTTAGAAACCAATACTAGTTTATCTAAATTTTTTACAAATAAATTTACTGGTTTTAGTAACCCATTTATAAAAAATATTTTAAAGAAATTAAATATAGATAATCAGAATTTTTCTAAAGAAGATATTGATGTTTTATTTAATTATTTATGTAATATACTTAATAATTTAGATACAAATAATATTACTACTGTTTCTTATATAAACGAGAAAGGCAAAAAAGACTATGTAATAGATTATCTGCAGAAGAAAGATAATTTGGGAATTAACTTTTTTATAGATGATTTTTACTATCAAAAGGAAAATTCAGATAATTTTTCTGCATACAGAAATAATTTGCTAAAATTAATTTCTCATGTATTAAAAAAATATTCGTATAGACTAGAAAATATTAATAGTAAATTAAAAGAATGTGCAAATAAGGATTTATATAAATTATATGGTGAATTAATAACAGCTAATTTATATAGGCTTAAAGATGTTACTTCTGATAAAATCACTTTAGAAAATTATTATGAAAATTATCAGCCTATAGAAATTCCTATTGATACAATTACTACATATTCTAATAATGCAAAAAGATATTTTAAAAAATATAATAAATTAAAGAATGCTTTAGAAGTAGTTACATTACAAAAGAAAGAAACAGAAATGGAATTACAATACATTGAAAGTATTATTTATGAATTAGATTCAGCCAAGACAATAGAAGAAGTTGATGATATATATAACGAACTTTCTGATTCTGTAGTCTTTAAAGATTATATTCAAACAAATAAAAACAAAAATAATAAAAAAGTAAATAATTCATCAAGCCCTAGAGAATTTACAGTAGATGGATATACTGTTTTGGTTGGAAAAAATAATAAACAAAATGATTATTTAACAACAAAAATAGCAGATAAAGATGATATATGGTTTCATACAAAAGATATTCATGGAAGTCATGTTATTTTAAGAAATCCAGATTCAAATGTAACTGTAGAAACCTTAGAAAAATGTGCAAAACTTGCTGCATATTATAGCAAAGCTAGACTATCTACAAATGTTCCAGTTGACTATTGCCAAGTTAAATTTGTTAAGAAGCCAAATGGTAGTAAACCTGGAATGGTTATATATACAAATAATAAAACTTTATATGTAAATCCTTCAATTGAAATGTCGTAAAATATTGACTTTCCGTAGGTTTTAGTGTATAATAGTTTATGTAAAGTGTGATAACAAATTATAAGCAGAATTTCCATTCTGCTATATTACTTTTACTTGAATTAATCAAATAAGGAGGAACTCATATGACAAAAGAAACATTAATTTTCGGACATAAAAATCCAGATACAGATTCTATTACATCAGCAATAGTAATGGAAAATTTAGAAAAAAAATTAGGAAATGAAAATGCAAAAGCTGTTAGACTAGGAAATGTTAATAAAGAAACTCAATATGTATTAAAATATCTTGGTATTGAAGCACCAGAATTAATAGATGATGTTGAAGATAACCAAGAGGTTATTTTAGTGGATCATAATGAATCTAGTCAAACAGTTGGAAATATATCTAATGCAAAAATACTTAAAGTTGTAGATCATCATACAATGAATTTTGTTGCTCCATATCAATTATATTATAGAGCTGAACCTGTTGGATGTACTGCAACAGTTTTATATAAAATGTATAAAGAAAATGATGTAGAAATAGATAAAAATATGGCTACATTAATGCTTAGTGCTATCGCATCTGATACATTAATCTTAAAATCACCAACAACTACAGATGAAGATAAAAAAGTTGTTAAAAAATTAGAAGAAATCTCTGGTTTAGATATTAATGTTTATGGTACTGAAATGTTAAAAGCAGGTACTGATATAAGTGAATTTACTCCAGAAGAAATTATAAATATAGATTGTAAATTATTTGAAAAAGGAAATAAGAAATTTAGAATTGCTCAAGTAAATACAGCTGATTTAGATTCAATATTTAAAAATCAAGCATATTTTGAACAAGCAATTGCAAAAGATATAGAAAAAGAAAACTTAGATTTATATGTATTTGCTGCAACAGATATAATTAATTCTAATTCAAAAATAATTTCTTTAGGTAATGATGCACCAGTTGTTGAAAAAGCTTTTGGTGTAACAGTTGATAATAATACTGCAATGCTTGAAAATGTTGTTTCTAGAAAAAAACAAATCTTACCAAATATTTTAAACAACTTAGATTAATTAGGATAGTCAATTATAGTTGTTAATGAGTCCTAGGTTTCATTAACAATATAATTTTAATATATATGAAGACTGCTGAATAAAAATTCAGCAGTCTTTGTTTATATATAAGAAAACCACGTGCTATGCGCGTGGTTCAAAAAAAGCGATAGCAATGTATGAAAAACCTCCAATGAT
>CALXVT010000063.1 GCA_944392175.1 uncultured Clostridia bacterium | reverse complement strand
TTATATATTTAGTGCTTTTGTTTTTCTATGTTTATTTAAAATCTTTTTATTTTTTCCCCAGATTATTTAACTCATATCTCATCATCTGTACTTCTAAATTCTTTTTTCTCAGGTGATATGGCAGTATTTTGATTAATAGCTTTTTTTCTGCTAACTTTTTTTACAATAATTGCTTCAAATGGATTTATTTTTCCTTTTACAATTCCTTTCATTGTTATATCCCAATTCTTCTTATGTGGTATTCTTACAGGTCTTCTATATTCTTCTTTTCTAATGTATTTTTTTCTGTTTCTACTTTGTGGATTCGTTGTGTATATTACTTTTTCGTCTTCGCTTATAGGTTTTGGAGCTCCGTATTCTTTTTGTAATGGAATATTGTCCAATTTTCTTTTGCTTTTTAGTACTTTTTCTAAAATCTCTGTTGGGACTATTACAGATGATGCATCTTCATACGAATATCTTCCAGCCCCATCACGATTTCTTTTATAAAAACATTCTAATACTGCAAAATTTAGATCTTGATAAATGTATACTGCATATCCTTCATATGCTTTTCCTTTTTTTCCTCTGTATACTATTGGTAGTTTTTCTGATGATTTTAAAAGCTTTTCTCTATATTCAGGAGTTCTAAAATTAATTCTATATTCTCTTAAAGGTTCAGCTTTTTTTAATTTTCCTTTATCTTCATCTGAAATAACTTCTTCATCAGTTTTTACCTTTTCAAACAAGCCTTTCAAAGTTATATCCTTTTCTTCTTCATCTACCAGAGGATCCTCTTTTAAAGTAAATTTATTTGGTTTTACTTTTGGAGCAAATGCTTTCACATCTTTTGATAAATCCCTTGCAGAATATGAAATATATTTTAATCTTCTATCAGATGTTGTAGCATCTACTATTTTACCTTTTATTTTTATTTTAGAGTTCTGTCCTAAAATCTCAGAAATATCAACCATTACATTATAAACTTCTGCCATTGTTTTTACAGTTTCAGATTCTTGCTTTCTGCTTTCTCTACTAGTAAAAGAATCTATAAGCTCTTTAGCTCTATAAGCTGCAATCAACATAAATTGCTCCATATCAATTCTATTCCTATATTTTAAAACATCTTCACATACATTATGAAAGGAAAATTGTTCTAATTCTTCTCTATGTTCTTCAATATATTCATCTATCTCTTCATTACTTTTGCCAACATAATATGTTAAATATGTATTCTGCTCACCTTTTTTATTTATCATTTTTACTAAATCTGTAGGCATAAATTTTTTCAAGTCTTCCACTCTAATTAAACTTGTAAGTTCAGTTAAAAAACTATCATCTTCTACTTGCTTTTCATATTTTTTTGATTTTAATGCTATTTTTGGAGTTCTTTCTTTTTTAAGAATATCATTTGACTCGAAGTCCTCTATTACCATTCTTCCGTCAACATTATCTAAAAAATATATTCTTGTATTAGGATTTTTTCTTACAATATCTTTAATTCGTTTTACAGCTTCTTCTTTCATTGACTGAAACTCATCATTAGTAACTAAAGGTAGAGCTTTTGCTAAATTAGCCATACCATTTATTACATAAGCTGTATATGCCATATATTTATTTACGTCAATTTTATCTTTGTGTCTATTATAAAAATCCAAAAATTCATCTCTTGTTATGAAGGATTTTTTATACTCAGCACTTGCAATATCCGACAAACTATCACTTCCGATGCCTATTGTATCAAATATTTCTACAGCAAAAGTATCGTTTGGGAAAAAATTTATTAAATCTTCTATTCTTAGTTTCATATTTCCTCCTCAACTATCTTTTATTTTATCATATTTTATGCAATTTGTCCATATTATGTAAAGTGTTGTTTATGTATTATACAAAATAGAAAGTCGCAAAACCTTTAAGGTTTGCGACTTTCTATTGAGACATTTTCGGAAGGATTAGATTTATCCTTATAAATTACGGCTTCATTTTCTTTAAAATACTCTAAAAGTCTTAATCCAACTTCATATTGTTCTTTTGTTGGTCTACGATTAAACAGTATATCAAATATTCTAAAGTCCTTATAATTCCTTTTCATTTCGAGAAGTGCAACCAATATTGCAAATACAAATATTGGCATTGTTATATAAAAAGGGAATATTGTATTTAAAATTATAATCGAGGTCAAAATTGTATAATAAATAATCTTAAAAATATTTTTAATATTTTTGGCCTCATAATTTCTAACTCCAAAATTTCTCTTTAAATTTTTTAGAGTTGGTTCTTTGTTCTCTGCATACAATGCATATACTTTTTTTAATAATGTTTTATATTGTATAGAATCTTTATCTTTTTTTTTAGTAAAAATAAAAATATATATAAATCCATACATCTCTGTACATGTCATTGCTATATAATAGCATGTTGCAAATAAACCTAAAAATCCGATATTCCCACACAGGTTGAACAATATACCCAAATATAATAATACTGACCAAAATATTGCTATCTTGTTAGCATATTTTCTTATCTCTGCATTATTTGTTTTATTATCATACCGTTCCATAATTGATTTCTCGATAACCTCTAACTCTATTTTTCCCTCCTCATTCCGGATAGCTTTAACAGCTAATCCTGAAAATAATTTTGAAACGACAATAATACCATTATTTAATGCCATTCCTACGCAATTATCTTCTTTTTTCATATTTTTTGTCTCCTTTCAGCTTATGTAAACTTTTTATATTATATCACATAACTTTCTTTTTGCAAAGGCTATTTCTATGCTTCCATGTATGTTTCTATTTTTCTTACTGCCTTTCTTAACCACTCAAAAATAGCAATAATTAATATAGCTCCTAAAACATATGTATATCTTAATACTATTGCACCTACTTCACCAAAACTTTGAATAACAAAACTCATTCCAAGTATTGTACCAATTGCCTTTTTTAAATATTGATTCTTTATGGTAAATAATGCTGTAAAAGCAACTACCATAAAAACTAATAACGCATTTGTTGGTATCCAATTAAATATTAATGCAAAAATCCCCATACCTATAGTAGTTCCACCGATTTGTGCCATTAATTTGTTTTGTTGTTTTTGATAATCTAATTCTAAACAACTATATGTAATAAGTGGTAACCAGTAACTTCTAATATTTCTATCTGGTACCATATCCATAACAAAACAAGTAATCCATAGTATAAGTGATACTCTTACTGCAAATCTTGTTCTAGAAGTTTTTATATTAAATTCTTTCTTGAAATTTTTGATATTATAAATTATTAAATCTCCATCACATAATATTTTAGAATCGAATTTTTTATCTTTGTTATATACTTTCATATAAATATAGCCTGTAAATAAAGCAAAAATTACAGCTAATACTCTTAAGGGAATATCACTTATTGTAATTGGATAACTTTGTAACATTATATATTCATATCCATATATAAAATAATTTGAAGTTGCTATTTTGGATGTAGTTAAAAATATTATAAAAAATGGTACTAATAAATTTAAAATAATTGATGTATACAAGTTTAAACTTGCAAAACTTGCCAAAATTGAAATTATAATTAAAACTAAAGACATTTTTAAATAGGATTTTAAACTTGCAATTTGATTTACTTTAAATATACAAATAAAGATTAAAACAATCCCAATTGCACCGATTATTATATCCTAAATATTTTTGAATAAAAACCATTATAAGCAATGGTATTAAAACATTTGGCAAGATCTTTAAAAATTTTTTAAGATTTTCCAAGGTTTTACTATAAAATAAATTTAAATTTTTAATTTTGAAAACTCCTTTCTCTATTCAATATACAAATGGCAAACTGCCCACTATTAATTATACCATATTTTACCTACTTATACAAATGAATTTTGTGTGAAGTATGAGTTTTGTTGGTTGGGGATTTCCCTAGATTTCAATATTTTTAAGCACTAATTTATAATTTGATTTAATT
>CALXVT010000062.1 GCA_944392175.1 uncultured Clostridia bacterium | reverse complement strand
ATTGGAGGTTTTTCATACATTGCTATCGCTTTTTTTGAACCACGCGCATAGCACGTGGTTTTCTTATATATAAAAAAAGCTGTATCTTACTTAAGAGTAATGATACAGCTTTAAAATTAATTTGACTTTTAATGAAATTCTATAATAATGATATTTAGTAACATTATTATTTTTCTTCACCATCATATGATTTTGAATCCTTTACTACATCATGTGCTGATTGTTCTAAAGATTTATTATTTTCATTTTTATAATTATTTAATGCATTAACTAAATCAATAGTTTCAGAGTTTACCTGTAGCATATATGAAACACTATCTTGTTCATTTTCTGGAACGCGGTTACTTAGTTTTCTCATATCTCTAAATTCATTATAAACATCCATCAAAGCATCGTCTACAGAAACAGATACTGTTATTGCATGTCTTCGATTTACAATATTATAATTTTCAATTATGTTTACATCAAAAGCATTATGTCCGTTTCCTTCTTCAAAGCTTTCAACTATAGCGTGATCAAGACTATTCTTTAAATCGGGACGATCTTGTATAACTTGCTCTAGTAAAGCAGATTTCAAAAATTTATTTGTATTATCATATAATTCACTATAATCATATGCATTATCATAATTAGTATTTTCGATAACAAATTGTTGATTTTGATTAGCTTTTTCAATATTATGACTTGCTAAACTATATCCACCCAAAGTAGATATTGCAGAAGCTACTGCAAGTGCAAGACATGCACGTCTTTTAGTAGTAGTTAGTATGTTTTGAAAAGTTCTGCATTTATTTTTTAAATCTCTATTTTGTTCAGATAAAGCATCCATAGCTTGCATAGCATCTTTTTCTCTTACACTTGCATATGTTGTTTTTAACATAGCTGAAGGATCATCTGGTGTAATAGTGTTTTTGAATGCTTTAGAGATTTCTGCAATTCCTTCTTTAACACTTTTTATATTAGAAGAAGAAGTAAGTTTTTGCTTTTCTTTGCTTGATAAGTGTTCTATCGAAGAAAAATTAATTTTTCCATTTTTTCCAGCCATAAAATTCATCCTTTCTTTTGTACCTTGATAATTTGTCATAATTGTACTACTAGAATATTAATAAGTCAAATTTATTAATAGAATAAATTTAAAAATAATGTTTACAATAAAAATAGCGTATGTTATAATTTTTGTGATAAAGAGGTGAAATAATTGAACCAAATATTAGCGGTAGATGATAGACCAAAAAACCAAAAACAACCTAAAATGCCTAACAGAACACCAGCAGATATAAAAAAGGTTATAAGAGTTTTTTGTATTTTAACTATACTATTTGGAATTGCAATAACTGGACAAGGAGTATATGCATTAGTAAATGGATTTAATGATAGTGGCGATACTAATGTAGCACAAAATGCTCAAAATAATATTACAATAGAAGCGGACAATTCAACTGGTAAAGTTATAATATCAGGAACAGTGGCAAATGGTGTATCACAAATAAGATATAAATGGAATGAAGATGAAGAAGAAGTAATCACTAAAAATGGTGAAACACAAATAAATGAAGAAATAGATTTACTTGAAGGTAATAATATATTAACTGTTACAATTGTTGATATGAGAGCTAGAGAAGAAGAATATACAAAAGAATTTAAAGAAGATACAACTATTCCACAAATCGCTTTAGGAACAAGTGATGATGGAACAAAGATAAAAATAACAGCAAAAGATACAGTAGCACTATCTTATATAACATATCAATGGGATGATGGAGAAATTCAAACAATTACACCACAACCAGGATCAGAAGCTCAAATAGAACAAGAGATTGAAGCTCTAAGTGGAAATCACAAATTAACAGTTACAGCTGTAAATACAAGTAATAAAACAGCAACAAAAACACAGGAAGTACAAGGATCTACAAAACCTTTGGCAGGAGCAAGAGTTGAAGATAAAGCACATATAGTATTTTATGCAACAGATAATGATGGCTTAGCAAGCTTGAAATTTACTATAAATGGACAAGAATATATATTACCAGCTGAAGGCTCACCAAAAGAACTAGAATATGTATTTGAAGTTGCACCAGGACATTATTCAATGACAGTTACAGCAGAGAATATATATGGCTTAGAAGCAGATACACAAGAGTTCGTATATGATTATTAATAATAAAAGACAGGAGCAATCCTGTCTTTTAAGATAACAGGAGGATTAATGGAAAACGAGATAATTAAAATAATAACATATTTCTTTTTGTATTCTTTTCTTGGTTGGGCAATGGAATCATTATATATATCTGTTTTACAAAGAAAAGTTATAAATACAGGCTTTTTACATGGACCATTTTGTCCGATATATGGTTTTGGAGCAGTTGTATTATATGTATTGCTTAGTCCTTTAAAAGAAAATGTAATAGCTATATTTTGTACAGGATTTTTTGTATTAAGTTTATGGGAATATTTTGTAGGATTTTTGTTGGAAAAATTGTTTAAAACAAAATATTGGGATTATTCTAAAAATAAATTTAATATAAATGGGAGAGTTTGCTTATTAAACTCAATCTATTGGGGATTATTAAGTATCTTTTTTATTGAAATTTGGAATCCAATTGTGGAAATACAAATTCAAAAAATTCCACAATATATATTATTGTATATTGATACAGTATTAATTATATATATAATTGCTGATATGGTTTCATCATCTGTAAAAATAATTAATTTACCAAAACGTATTGACAGAATAAAAAGTCTACGTATAAATTTAAAGGAAAAATTAGAAGAATTAAAAAAAGCTACAACGGAAAAACAAAAAGTTGCTTTACAAAATGTAATTGATGAATTAAAATTAAAACAAAAGATTAATAAATTGAAAGTCGAAAGGCAAGTTTCAAAATTAAAGAAAGCCTTTCCAACAATTCAATCTGAAGTTATCAAAGATTATTTAAAGATGAAAGTAAAAGAAATAAAGGAAAAAACGAAGGAGTAAAAAATGATACAAGAAATATATATAATAGATGATGATAAATATTCTTTACAAGATTTAAAAGATTTATTTAAAGATAATAAAGAATATAGATTTGTAAATGTATCTACTGAAGAAATAGATAAAGCTTTAAGAAATATACCATCATTAATTATAATAAATGAAGACAATATAGATAGAGATGTAGAAGAATTGTGTTCAGCAATAAGGAAGAACGAAGATAATAGTATAACTCCTATTATAGTTATTTCTTCTAATGGAGATAAAGAACATAGAATAAAAGTTTTAAAAAATGCAGTAGAATATTATATAAAAAAACCCGTGGATCAAGATTATTTATTTTATACAATTAAAAATTTAATGAGATTAATGTATACAAATAGACGTGTTAGTCCACTTACAGGACTTCCTGGAAATGTTCAAATACATGCAGAATTAAAGAAAAGATTATTTAATAACGAGACTTTTGGAGTACTTTATTTAGATTTAGATAATTTTAAAGCATATAATGATGTATATGGTTTTATAAAAGGTGATGAAATAATAAAATTTACAGCAAGAACAATTGTAAAAAATGTACATGCAATTGAAAATAATGACTGCTTTGTAGGACATATTGGAGGAGATGATTTTGTAGCAATAGTTTCAAAAACTGATTATGATAAAATATGTCAAGATATTATTTCAGAATTTGATGCAAACATTTTACAATACTTTACAGAAGAAGATAGAAAAAGAGGATATATAGAAGTTGCAAATAGAAGAGGAATTTTAGAAGATTTTCCATTAACGGCAATATCAATAGGAGTAGTAATAGTTGAGCCAAATAAATTTTCTAATATACTAGAGATAGGTGAAGTTGGAGCACAAGTAAAACATTTATCAAAAACAATTATGGGTAGTAGCTATGTCATAGATAGAAGAGAAGAATAAAAAAGTACTAATTAAACTTTAAGTTCTAATACAACCTTCGTATGAATACATTTAAACAAAAGTATTCATATGGGGGTTTTCTTTATGAAAAATATATCAATAGAAGAACGTGCAGTTGAACTTGCACATTATATTATAAATTCAAAAGACACAGTAAGAGGTGCAGCATCTAAATTTGGAATAAGTAAGAGCACTGTACACACCGAAGTAACATTCCAGAACGGTAAAAATAAATCACCTATAATCCCAGAAAGTATTGAAATTAAAAAGGT
>CALXVT010000061.1 GCA_944392175.1 uncultured Clostridia bacterium | reverse complement strand
CCAAAATATCCTTTTGCTTGTTTTAATACTTTTTTATGTTTTTTACGAGTAATTCTTGCTGTTTTTACTCTTGCCATTTCTATTCCTCCTTATTTTGTTTTCTATTTTTGCATTATGCATAAGGTAATAATTTTTTGATTCCTTCTACGCATGTTTTGTCTGCATATGAACTTTGTTTTCTAGACATTTTTTGTCTACTTGTTTTTGTTGATAATCTGTGTCTTGAGTTTGCAGCTGTTCTTTTTACCTTTCTTTTAGCTGTAAATCCATATCTTTTGCTTGCTGCTTTGTTTGTTTTTAATTTTGGCATTTTAATTGCTCCTTTCTATTTATGCTTTTTTTGATAAAATTACAAACATGTTTCTACCTTCTAATAATGGTTTTTTCTCAGGTGCAGCTATGTCACTTAATTCTTCTATGAATTTGTTAACAACAGCTTCTCCTAATTTAACATTATTAACTTCTCTACCTCTAAATCTAACAGTGATTTTTACTTTTGCACCATCTTCTAGAAATTTTCTAGCATTTTTTGCTTTAAAGCTGAAATCATGTTCTTCAATATTTGGTGTTACTCTAATTTCTTTTAACTCGAATGTTTTTTGTTTCTTTTTTGCTTCTTTTTCTCTTTTTGCTTGTTCAAATTTGTATTTTCCATAGTTCATTATTTTACAAACTGGTGGATTAGCATTTGGAGAAACTAAAGCAATATCCAAATCTTTTTCTTGAGCTATTTCGAATGCTTCACGAAAAGACATTACTCCAAGTTTTTGACCATTTTCGTCAATTAAATTAACTTCTCTAGCTCTAATTTTCTCGTTAATTGGTAAATCTTGTTTTATTCTAAAACACCTCCATATTTTATTTTCATCTTATTGTTATATACAAAAAAAATGAATTAACTTTAAAGATAAAAGTTAACCCACGACAAATAATTATAATAAAAAATATTTAATTATTTTACCTTTCTATTTATATAGATAAGGTGGAAGTGGTTACTTCTTCTTTAATACGCTTATATATATTAACACCTTTTTTAGTAATTGTCAAGGAATTTTATATATTTTTGCTTGTTACTAGAACAAATCTCGCTTCGCGAGAACTTTTCTCTACTTTTTTAATTTAACTATTTATATTTAAGTTCTCAAAGAAGCGTAAAGATTTGTTGACGCGAAAAATTGCATAGTAATTTTTCCTATAACATAAAAATAGAGGAATTAATTCCTCTATTTTCAAACTAATTTTCTTCTTTTTTATATTCTTCGCCTGTTTTAAATAAAAATTTCTTAATTGTTTGAAAGAATAATACAATTTTATTTTTCTTTTCAATTGGTAGATTCACCACTTCATCTATTTCAGATTTATAACTACTTCCTTCTTCTAATTCATTATATTTTGACTCTAATTTAGCCATTGTGTTTATGTAGTATTCGTTAAATTCATCTTTACCATCAACTACTCCTACTAAATCTTTATAATTGTATAAAGATCTTCTATAGTTCTCTACTTGCTCTAAATTAATTATATTTTTAAATGCTTTATCAAAATATCCTCTTATTATAAGGTTTTGTGAATCTAGATATACTTTTTGAATATCATCTTTTAATTTTGCTTTCTTTTTATTTGCGTTAGAATTTAGATTATCTGTTATTTCAATTTTATTGCTTAATTTAACTAAATTCTCTTCATATTTTAGGATTCTATCAAAATTACTTTCCAATTCATAAAAAATCTTTTCTGATGTTTTTTCTATAAAAGAATTTTTAAAATTGTCATTTGAATTAAATGTACTTTCAAATAATACATCTTCACCTGTAACATATGCCATTTGTGCAATCAAATTACATATTATTGGATAACATATTGGACTTATTGTATCAAATGTTATTCCATAATATTTTACATTTTCTTTTTCTTCTTTAAAAGCCTTAGCCGTAGCAAGTTGCACTGCAGCTTCATTTAATGCTAGGCCATGCACTTTATATTGTGTTAAATCACAAAGTCCCAATCTTAATAAAAATCCTGATTTGTCTTTTCTCTCTTGCAAATAATGAATGCATTCATGCATAACATATTTTTCTATATCTTCTTCTTCCACCTCGTGATTTATATATATTGAAGAATTTTTATAAAAATAATTAGCCTCAGAAAATCCTTTAGGAACTTCTGCATAATACATTTTTATTTGAGCTAATCTTATAAAAATCTCACCAAGTTTTAAGTTTAGATTTGGAAATGCAGCAACAATTTTTTGAGCAACATTCTTGGCTATAGTATTAACTTTTATTTTATCTAGTTCTTCTATAACTTTTATTCCTTCTTTTTTTAAATTTGCTTCAATCCCCATTTTTTTACTCCTTAAATAACACTTATTCATGTTTATTATACTATATTTATTTCAAATAAATATTTCAGAGGCATTAAAAAAACATTACAGTTATATTACATAATATAACTGTAATGTATAGTTTAACCAATAACTATATTATATATTTTATTTTTAACATAAATTTCTTTAATAATTTTTTTACCTTCTATTTGATTTGCTATTGCTTCTTTCGCTTTTTGTTTTACTACTTCTTCATCTTCGTCTTTCTTAATAGTAATTGTTGCTCTTACTTTTCCTTTAATTTGAACAGGTATTTCTATTTCATCTTCTATAGTTTTAGCTTCATCATATGTTGGCCAATCTTTATATGCTAATTCCTCTTTTCCACCTATTCTTTGATATAACTCTTCAGTCATATGTGGTGCAAATGGATTTAATAATTGTAAAAACGTTGCAAATTCAGCTTTATTAATTTGTTTTTCTTTATAAAATTCATTTACCATTGTCATAAATGTAGCAACAGAAGTGTTAAATTTCATTTCTTCTATATCTGATGAAACTTTCTTTATTGCTTTATGCATCATCTTTTCAAATTTTTCTGAGTATTCATCTCCATCAACTAAGAAGTCTTGCATATTCCATACTCTATCTAGGAATTTCATACAACCTCTAATACTCTCCATAGACCATGGTGCTGTCTGATCAAAAGGTCCCATAAACATTTCGTATACTCTGAATGCATCAGCACCAAATTCGTCTACTATTTCATCCGGATTTATTACATTTCCTTTTGATTTAGACATTTTTTCTCCATTGCTTCCTAGAATCATTCCATGTGATGTACGTTTTGCATATGGCTCTTTAGTTGGTACAACACCTATGTCATATAAGAATTTATGCCAAAATCTAGAATATAGTAAATGTAGTGTAGTATGTTCCATACCACCATTATACCAATCCACTGGTGACCAATACTCTAACGCTTCTTTTGAAGCTAAAGCTTTATCATTATGTGGATCCATATATCTTAAATAATACCAAGATGATCCAGCCCATTGTGGCATTGTATCTGTTTCTCTTCTTGCTTTTCCACCACAATGTGGACATGTTGTATTAATCCATTCTTCGTGTTTAGCAAGTGGAGATTCTCCATTTTCACCTGGTTCATAATCATCTACATCTGGTAATTTTAGTGGTAATTCTTCCTCTGGAATTGGAACCCATCCACATTTTTCGCAATATACCATTGGTATTGGTTCTCCCCAGTAACGTTGTCTAGAAAATACCCAATCACGAAGTTTATAATTTACTGTTCTTTTTCCTAGTTTATGTTCTTCTATATATTCTATCGCTTTATTTATTGCATCTTTAGATTCTAGTCCATTTAGGAATCCAGAATTTATTGCAATTCCATTATTTACATCTGTAAATGCTTCTTCTAAATCCTTATTTTCATTTTCTGAATTTTTATCTTTTATAACTTGTTTAATTGGTAAATTAAACTTTTTAGCAAATTCAAAATCTCTTGTATCATGTGCAGGAACAGCCATAATTGCACCTGTACCATATGTTATTAATACATAATCAGAAATCCAAATTGGTATTTCTTCATTTGTTAATGGATTAACAGCTTTTATTCCTTTTATTTCTACACCTGTTTTTTCCTTATTTAGTTCTGATCTTTCGAAATCAGATTTTAAAGCTGCTTTTTTCTTGTATTCTTCTACTTCATCAAGATTTGTTATTCTATCTTTATACTTTTCTATTAATTTGTGTTCTGGAGCTACAACCATATATGTTGCACCAAATATTGTATCTGGTCTAGTTGTATAAATAAGTAAATTATCGTCTGTTCCACTTATTTTAAAATTAACTTCTGCTCCTTCACTTCTTCCAATCCAATTTATTTGTTGTGCTTTAATTTTATCTAAGAAATCTACATCATCTAAATCATCAATTAATCTTTGTGCATATTTTGTAATTCTAAGCATCCATTGACTTTTTTCTTTTTGAACTACTGGACTTCCACATCTTTCACAAACACCATTAACAACTTCTTCATTAGCTAGTCCTACCTTACATCCTGTACAAAAATTAATTGGCATTGTTGCTTTATATGCTAATCCATGTTTATATAATTGGATAAATATCCATTGTGTCCATTTATAATAATTAGGATCTGTTGTATTTACTTCTCTTGACCAGTCAAAAGAAAATCCTATTGATTTTAATTGTTCTCTAAAATGATTTATATTTTTTTCTGTAGTTATTTTAGGATGAACATGATTTTTTATTGCATAGTTTTCTGCTGGAAGACCAAATGCATCAAAACCAATTGGGAATAATACATTATATCCTTGCATTCTTCTTTTTCTCGCAATAATATCAAGTGCTGTATAACTTCTTGGATGTCCAACATGCAGACCTTGTCCTGATGGATAAGGAAATTCTATTAATCCATACCATTTTTTCTTTGAATAATCATCTTTTGCATTAAAGGTACCTTCTGCATACCATTTATCTTGCCATTTTTTCTCTACCTCTTTAAAATTGTACATAAGCTTCATCCCTTCATTTTTT
>CALXVT010000060.1 GCA_944392175.1 uncultured Clostridia bacterium | reverse complement strand
AGTTCAAAAAGTGGAAAACGGGTATTTCAAAGCTAGTGATTTCAATAAAGTGTGACATATGTTTGACAAACCTACATTTTTACAAAGTATTTTATTATATTGGACTTGATACTTTTTTAATTTTATTATAATATAATAGCGTAAACCAAAAAGTTTACAATGTAATTAAAATTTGAAAGGAGGTTTATTTTATATATTATAAATGACAATTTAATAAAAGCGCCAGGACACTTATAGTGTTGACGAGGTCAGAGTTTATCGAAATATTCGGCGGGTACTCTGTGGTTTGCTACAACCATAAATATTAGCAAAACCTACTAGTGATAGTAGAACAAATCTAATTGTGTAGCTATATTGTTACTTTTTGGTTATTTTATATATAGGAGGAACAATATATGTGCGGAATAGTTGGTTACATAGGAACCAAAAAAGCTAAGCCTATTTTAATTAATGGCTTACTTAGATTAGAATACAGAGGTTATGACTCTGCAGGAATTGCCACAATCGAAAAAGATGGCATAAAAGTTGTAAAAGAAAAAGGAAGAATTGCAAATTTAAATTCAATGGATGAAATCAATACTTTAGAAGGAACTATTGGTATTGGCCACACTCGTTGGGCAACACATGGAAAACCTTCAGCAGAAAATTCTCATCCTCATTATGATAATAGTAAAACATTTGCTGTAGTTCATAATGGTATTATAGAAAATTATCATGAATTAAGAAAATTTTTGGAAGACAAAGGATATACTTTTTATTCAGATACAGATACAGAAGTTATACCAAATTTAATTAGTTATTATTACAAAACAGAAAAAGATTTTCTTAAATCTGTAAAAAAAGCATGTGACGATTTAAAAGGAAGTTTTGCATTAGAAATACTTTGCAAAGATTATCCTGATAATATGATTGTTGTAAGACAAGATAGTCCATTAGTTATAGGTAAAGGACTAAATGAAAATTACATTTCATCAGATATTCCAGCAATACTTTCATTTACAAAAGATTTTTATTTCTTAAATGATCGTGAATTTGCTGTTTTATCTAGAAAAAATATAGAATTTTATGATAATGATTTAAATAAAATTGAAAAACCAATTAAAAGTATAGAATGGAATACTGCATCAGCAGAAAAAGATGGTTATGATGATTTTATGTTAAAAGAAATCTATGAACAACCAAATGCTATTAGAGAAACTATTGGTTCTAAACTTTCAGAAGATAAAATTTCTTTTAATGATTTTAGTTTATCAAAAGAATATTTACAAAGTATAAATAAACTATATATTGTGGCATGTGGTACAGCTATGAATGCTGGATACACTGTAAAAAATACATTTGAATCATTATGCAAAATTTCTACAGAAGTTGAAATTGCTTCAGAATTTAGATATAAAGATCCACTAGTTGATGAAAAAACTTTATGTATTTTTATAAGTCAATCTGGTGAAACTGCAGATACAATAGCTGCATTAAAGCTTGCGAAATCTAAAGGAGCAAAAACTTTAGCTATGGCTAATGTTATTGGTAGTTCTATTACACGTGAAGCAGATTACTGCATATATACACATGCAGGTCCAGAAATAGCTGTTGCTTCCACAAAAGCATATACTTCACAAGTTGTATTATTAAATATTTTGGCATTATATTTTACCGAAGTTTTAAATACAGTTTCTAAAAAAGAAATATCAAAATTAAAAGAAGAATTATTAGAACTACCTAAAAAAGCTGAATTAGCTTTAAGAACAGTTGCAGAAATAAAAAATTTTGCAAGTATTGTATACAAAGAAACAGATATGTTTTTCTTAGGTAGAGGATTAGATTATTATACTGCTTTAGAAGGTTCTTTAAAACTAAAAGAAATTTCTTATATTCACTCTGAAGCATATGCTGCTGGTGAATTAAAACATGGACCTATTGCTTTAATTGAAAATGATGTTACAGTAATAGGAATTATTACAAATCCTTTATTAGTAGAAAAAACAGTAAGCAATATGCAAGAAGTTATTACACGTGGTGCTAAAACTTTAGTAATTACAAATCAAAATATTGATAATTCACAATTCTTTAAAGTTATCAATATCCCAGAAACAGATCCACGTTTGGCACCAGTGCTTTCAATAATTCCTTTACAATTACTATCTTATTATATTTCTAAAGCTAAAGGACTAGATGTTGATAAACCAAGAAATCTTGCAAAATCAGTAACAGTTGAATAGGAATTTATTAAAGTTCATATTTCATATAAAAAACCTAAATAAATTTAAAATTTATTTAGGTTTTTTTAATATTCTTATTGACTTGCTAATTTATCTATCGTAACTCCTCCACGGTTTGCGTCCCAATCTATTTCTATTGAATTATACTTTTCATTTTGGAAATCATTTAATATTTTTATATCTTCCTCTTCTAAATTGAAATCTAATGCTTCTAAATTGCTATCTATATACTCTTTTTGAGTTGTTTTTATTAATGTATATAATCCTTTTGCTTTTAACATCCAATTAATTAAAATTTGATTTTGTGTTTTATTGTATTTTTCAGACATTTTTACTAAAAAATCATAATTTGCTTCTGCTATTTTATTTCTTCTTAATGCTTGATAACATATAAATTTTATATTATTTTCCTTACAATATTCTACTAATCCTATGTTTTCATATATCTTACAATCTAAATTATATACACCTTCAAAACTATATATTCCAAAATTATTGTGTAATTCTTTTAATTGTTCAAAAGAAGTATTACTTGTTGATAAATACCTTACTTTTCCTTTTTCTTGCATTTTTTTCATTTCGTAATAAACATCTAATAATGAAAGTTTACATACTTCTGGAGTATGTATTTGCAAGGCATCAATATATTCTATCCCCATTCTTTTTAAATATTCATCTACTTGTTTTTCTACATCACTTTTCTTTTCTATATATTTTTCTAAATGTGACATTACAAAAATATCTTCTCTATTTATTTTATTAAAAAACTCTTTTAAAAAATCTACAATTGCACAATCTGAATACATTAAACTTGTACTTATATAATTTTGCCCTTTTCTAAAAGAATATAATAATCCATCTAATGTTTCTTTTTTATTTTCCAAATCTAATTTATATGTTCCTATTCCTATTGGATTTAATTTTTCTATCATTTCTTACCTCCTATAATAAAGCATTTACCAATGTCATTAATTTTAATACATCTAAATCTATCAAATCTCTACCATATGTATCTAAAAATAAATCATTATATTTTTTTGTTCTTAAATTATAATTTAAACTCCATAATGCCCAAAATATATCAAAATGCCTGTCCCCTATTCCAGTTTCACCTACATCAATAATTCCCGACACATTCCAATTGTCTAAAATTATATTTGGAAGACAAAAATCACCATGTACTAAAACATCATATTTTACTTTATTTCTCAATCTTTTAATTTCTTCTATTGCTTCATTTATTGAATTAATATTTACATCTTTTAATAAATATGTATAACCATTACTATTTGGATTTAATATTGCTTTTTCTATTAAAGGCTCTACCGTATTTTCCTTTATTTCGTTTATTTTAACACTATGAAATTTTTTTAAAGTCGTTGCATATATTTTTACTAATTTTATAGGATCTTGTAGATATTTTTTCGAAATTCCACTCTCTCCAACAATTGTTTTAGTTATTAAATAATCTTTTTGATTACTAACATAAATTTCTGGTTTTGCACTTAATCCATATTTGCATAATATTTTAGTCTTTTTAGCTTCTTTTTGTAATGAATCTTTTTCTGCAATTTTTAAAAAATATCCATTATCCTTATCTATATAAAATGTTTCTGCATTTTTTGATGTTGAATATTCTTCTATTTTAAATTCTCCTATAAATTTTTTTATTTCTGTTGGTAAATACATTTTCTTTCTCCTATTATATAAGTAAATTTATTATAACTAATAATATTGCACCTGGCAAGCCTAATAATCCTATTAGCACAGATGTAACTATATTTAAGCCAACATGGAAATTAAAGCTTTGCCCTATATAATTTATAATTAATATTAAAACTCCTCCTAAAATCGAATTTAAAGCTAATTTAAATAATACTTTTAGAGGTTTTACAAAAATTCTTCCAAATAAAAAAATAAAACACACTGCTGCTGAAAATGCCAAAACATTATTATAGTCCATATACATCACTCCTGTTTTAATATATGAATGTATATGGACAAATATTCTTTACATTGCTTCTTGTTTAGTTAATAATTTTATATTTTTTTCTTCTATATTATCTATTATTAATCCTCTTCTTTTTATTTTCTTTAATAGATAATTCATTTTAGATTGATTAGCTTTTATTTGATATGCATAATAATCTACTAGTTCATCTTCTGCAAATTCATAATTTTTATTTGCAAGCTCTAATTCCCCTTTAGTTCGAATTAAACATTTTATTAAATCTAAATCTTTTTCTTTATCTGTATAATCTATAATTTTTTTCTCTTTTATATACGTTTCATATATCATAAAAACCTCCATCAGATAATCTTATTTTGAGTCTTACAATAAGTATATTCATTTTTTTGTAATTTATACCAAAAACGATAAAATTATTGATATTGGCCAAATAAAAAACATATTTAAAGTATTAGAGACAACTAAATTATTGCTTGATTCTACTAAGCCCAATATATTATCTTTATTTTTATAAAATTTTTGACTTTCAATAAATGTTATTAATTCTGGAATACTTGTCGCAATTCCTAATATTATTCCAATAATAATTTCAGAAATATTAAAATTATAACATAGTACTTCTAATGTATCACTTAAAATATTTCCCGCAAAATATAATATTATTCCAATTAAAATTATATATATAACATATTTTAGTACATTTCCTTCTCTAGATTTATATTCTGTATTAATTTCATATTTTTTATGAATATTAGTATTTATTTTATTAAAAATATAAAATAATATAATAAAAATTGGAATTAATATAAGTGTTTTTTCCATATTATAATACATTACTAAAATTGGGATAATTATAGTAATTATAGATAAAAATATACTTATTAAAATTGCTCTGTTCTTTATTAGTTTAATATTTTTATTAATAATTATTGAACCTAAATATTGAATTACATTTATTAAATTCGAACTTAATATGTTAATTATACCAGTATTTACTAATCCAGTTATAGCAGAAAAAGTAGTAGTAAGAAACTCTGGAATACTGGTTGCAATTCCAGATATTGCACCTATTGTATGTGATTTTAAATTTAAACTTTCTCCTAATTTTCTTATTGTTGGAACTAACATCTTTTTTGATATTAAAATTATTACCAAAAGTTCCAATGATAGCTTTAAAAATTCTAAAAATATTTTCATATTTTAATTATGTGCTTAAAAGCAAAAAAATAAACATGCTAAGCATGTTTATCTTTTATTTATATTATAATAATTGTAAAATTGCAACTTCTGCTGCATCACCTTTACGAGGTCCTGCTTTTATTATTCTTGTATATCCTCCAACATTACCAGCTGATGAATATTTTTCAGCTAATTCACCAAATAATTTTGCTGGGATATCTATATTTCTTCCTTCTTCATCTTTTACTTTACAAATGTTATTCATTATCATTCTTCTAGCATTTAATCTTGAAGGCATATCTTTTTGTCTTTTTTCTGTTACTTCTTCTTTAACAACTTTTAAATAT
>CALXVT010000059.1 GCA_944392175.1 uncultured Clostridia bacterium | reverse complement strand
ATTCCATAATGTCCCCATAAATCTGGTCTATTAGATAAAGATTTATTATCTATCTCTAATACTGTATCATTCATTCCAAATAAATCTGCAACACTATCTCCTGGCTCACAATCAAAGTCTTTTAAATCCACTATTTCTTCTTCACCTTCATTTGGGAAGAAATCACTTAAATATACTTCTGTAGAAGCACAAATCATTCCATAAGAGCTTTCCCCTCTCATTTTTGTTTTTGTTATTTTAACAGGTTCTCCTTGACCATGCCAAACAACTTCTGCTCCTGGTTTTGATACTACTACATGTTCTCCAACATAAAGATTAGAACCACCACATACTATTTGTACTGGTTCTTCTTCTCCAATATTTACCATACAAATTCTTAATTTATCAGCATTTGGATGCGCTTTTATTTCTAAAATTTCTCCTACAACTATGTCATGAAATTTTTTAGCAGTATTTTCTACATCTTCTACTTCTACTGTCCTTAGTGTCATATCATAGGCGATTTGTTCATCAGTTAAACCTTCAGGTAAATCAACATATTTTCTAATTAAATTTAATGATACTTTCATATTCAAAATCCTTTCTATTTAAATTGTTTTAAAAATCTTAAATCTCCACTATGGAATAAACGTACATCATCTACTCCATATCTCATCATTACTAATCTATCTAATCCAATATTAATATAGAATCCTGTCCATTCTTCTGGATCTAATCCTGCTGATTTTAATACATTTGGATGAATTACACCACCTGGCATAACTTCTATCCAACCATTATGATTACATACTTTACATCCTTTTCCACCACATACTAAACATTCCATATCTATTTCATATCCTGGTTCTGTAAATGGGAAAAATCCTTCTCTCATTCTTGTGTTTATTTTTCTTCCAAAAACTTTTTCTAAAATTGTTTGAATCATAACCATACCAGATGAAAAAGATATATCTTTATCAACTATTAATGCTTCATATTGGAAGAATGCTCTTTCATGTCTAGCATCAGTTGTTTCATTTCTATATACTTCTCCTGGATATACAAATCTTGCTGGTGCTCCATGTTTTAATAAATATCTTACAGACCCACCTGTTAAATGTGGTCTTAAGCATAATCTTTCTGCTCCTTCTTTATCTTCTGTTCCATCAAGCCAATATGTATCCATAGATTGACGTGCAGGATGGTTTTTAGCAAAGTTTAAGTTATCGAATGCATATTTTTCACTACTTATATCATCTTCACTAAATACTTCAAAACCTAAAGATAAAAATGCATCATTTAAATCATGTTTCATTTGAGTTATTGGGTGAAGTGCTCCTCCACTTACTTTTTTCCCAGGAATTGTTAAGTCAATTGGTTCATCTAATACACTCATAGAAGCAATAATTTCATCATCTTTTTGTTGTAAATTGCTTATAAAAGTATTTTTTATTTCTGTTGCCATCATTCCAATTGTCTTTTTCTCTTCTACTGATAAATCTTTCATAGATTTTAGAACTTCTGATAATTCACTTTTTTTACCAGTTAATTCTTTTCTGACTTCTTCAAGTTCAGCGATAGTCTTTACGTTTTTAATTTTTTCTAAACCTTTTGTTTTGATTTCTTCTAATTTCTCTTTCATAAACTTTTTCCTTTCTTAGGGAATTGGGGACGGTCCTTTTTTCCCTATTTTTGTTTTCAGATAGGGATTTTAGGACCGTCCCTATTTCCCTATCATTATTTGTATGTGGACTAAAAATCAAAAAACGAGCAATCTTCCATAAAGGACGATTTGCTCGTGGTACCACCTTTTTTTATAGTATTTCTACTACCTCATTACAGATTAACGCTCTTACACGATTTGACTCCATTATTGAAATTCATTAATTTGTCTTTCTAATGTAGCTTCCAGTCTATGGCTACACTCCCTGGTTAGAGTTTCAAATTAACTACTTATATAATTTCTTCGTCAACATTTATTAGTCTACTAGATTATATTGCCTTTTTCTGGATTTGTCAAATGTTTGTAGTGAATTTGTAATTATAAATAAATAACTGTCAAATATTAAATCGTTTTAAGTTATAAATTTATAATATAGAAAAGCTGTTGCAAATGTTATGTAAATATGATACAATAATTAACGATGCTAAAAAAATGTTGTTCAGGTTTCTGTTGTAACAGAAACAAGTCAAAAGGAGGAAAAACTATGACAAATGTATCTGTGTGGATGATGATTCTTTGGTTAGTAAACTGTTATATTGTTATAAGCGGTTTGTTTACAAAACCACGGCCCATTAAATTCGAACCAGATAGCAAGGATTCCGATGAAATAATTGGAGGTACAATTATCGTCACCCTTGTTATGGGAATCGTGTTTATGGTTTTGAGCGTTTGGTATTTGTGTGCATCTGCCACAGTGATAAATCATACGTTATTCACACTATTCTCGGCAGCTTTAATAATTGGAACAATTATGCAAATCCCCAGAGTCTTAAAGCTCTGTGGCAAAATTGCAAATAAAGAAACTGTCGAATCGTCAAAGAATGGATTATCAGCTCTCGGCTTGATAAAAATCCTTCATTTGGCCTATTTCGGATACTACGTATTCACAGGAGTATCACTTTTTGACGTTTTTATTAAATAAGCGTCATATCAACCAACTGTGATTGAACTCTTTATCACAGTAATATTTTTACAATTCAAAAAAGAAGTCAAATTGTTAATACAACACTTTGGCTTCTCTTTCATATTATGCATTTGTCAAATATTTACTCGATAAATTCTATAAAATAATAATCACTATAATCTTCAGTTTGAGAGTTATTTTTTATAAAAAACATCTATTCCTATTATTTTTTATTATCTTTATTTTTTAATAAATATATTGCTAAACAAGTCATTCCTATTCCTAACATTGAAATAGCAGTATTCAGTTCAATTTGTTTTAATGTAGAAGTAACTATTATGCAAATTCCCATAGCTAGTCCAACACCTATTAATGCCATATCAATAATTTCATTAATCTTATTATTTTCTTTTTTAGGCTGAGCATTTAATAATTCTTCTACTGTTGTTCCTAATATTCCGGCTAATTTCGGAATAGAATTAACATCTGGGCAAGATAAATTTCTTTCCCATTTTGAAACAGCCTTATCAGTCACATTCATTTTTTCTGCCAGTTCATTTTGTGTCATTCCTTTTTCCTTTCTTAATGAACTAATTATTTCTCCAATATTTTTATTTGCCATATCGCTTACCTCCCTTACTAATCCTATTGTAATATTAGTTTTTTACATACTCAACCGACAGTTAGTTTACTTTGATAAACCATTAGTTTAGTTTTAGTTTATTCTATAAATTACTATTTGGTTCCATCTTACCATAAAAAAAGAATTATTCTATATATTTCTATATAAAATAATTCTTTTTAATTTATTTCTTTTCTACAAATTGTTCGACTCTCATATGAAGTTTATATTTATCTCTATGCTCTGCAATTTCTTTCATCATAGGTGATTTATGATGTATATCTAAAGCTTCTTGGCTTTCCCATCTATCAATTAATAATACTGTTTCTGGATCATCCATTGGGAAAAAGTATTCATATTTTAAATTTCCTTTTTCTGCACGAACTCTATCTACAACTCCTGATGATACCATCTCTTCTGCAAATTTTCTAGCAGAACCATCTTTTCCTGTATAATAAATATTAATAGTAAAACTCATAAAAAATCCTCCTTATTCAATTTACTCTTTCGATACTAACTTCAAAACCTCCATTTTATTTAATCCTTTTTCCTAATTCGTATGCATCTTTATAAAAATGGCTTGGTATCATTCCTACTGTTCCACATCCTTTTCCTATAATCATACCCTCATCTTTATAATTCATATAACTTACTAACTTTTTATAATGTACTATTAATGGTTCTACAGTGGAATCATCTGTATTCCAACATGTCATAATATATGCTGTTCTTAATCTTTTACGACTTATTCTTCCTGTTCTTGAATAAAATCTGTCTATTGTGGCTTTTAATGGTGCTGTCATTGCAAAATAATATACTGGTGTTACAAAAACTAACATATCTGCATCTTCAATATTATCTAAAATATTAACCATATCATCTTTAAATACACAATCTCCATCCATTCCACAATGATTGCAACCTATACATGGATGAATATCTAAATGTGCAGTGTCAAATCTTACAATTTCATTTCCGTTTTCTCTAGCTCCTTTTATAAATTCATCTACTAAAGTATTTGATGTCCCATATAAATTGTAACTTCCTGTTAAAACAACTATTTTCATATTTATTCTCTCCTTTACTTAAAATTTATTTGCCCATTCTTTTAGTTCCTCTATGCTTGTATTTGCTCCAAAGCGTTTTCCTTCAATTATTTCTGTATTACTTGATATGCTCTGTTCTAAGTTTGCTACAGTATTCCCAAGACCACTTCCACCAGATGTACAAAAAACAATTATTTTCTTTCCTGAAAAATCATAACTTTCTAAAAATGTATTTATTATTTTTGGAGCAACATACCACCAAATTGGAAATCCGATAAAAATAGTGTCATAATCTTCCATATTACTTACTTTTGTAGCTATTTCTGGTCTAGAATTTTTATCATTCATTTCTAAAGAAGATCTACTTGTTTTATCAGTCCAATTTAAATCTGCATTTGTATATAATTTAGTTGGTAGTATTTCATACAAATCACTTCCTATAGCCTTTGCTAAATTTTCTGCTACCTTTTTTGTTGTTCCTGTGCACGAAAAAAATGCTACTAATTTTTTACTCATAACCTACACTCCTTTTTATTTTAATAATTTTGAAATTCCCATATATGCAATTTCATATATTGTTAATTTTTTAAATGGCACATCCGCTTTTTCCATTGCTTCTTTTTGTTTAGCTGTTACAACTACATATGGATATATTCCATACATAAATGGGAAAAAGGAAAATATAAAACTTGTTTTTTCTTCTTCGTTCATGTTAGTAACAAATTTATCAAGACATCTTTTTACTGCTTTTATTGAATCACCATATGCTTGTTTAAATTCTACTAACGCTTCCATTTTGCTATTACCTTCCATATCATATAAATTCATAGCTAATAGTTTTAATAATGTTGGTCTTTTTTCTATTGTATGGGCTAATTTATTTGCTAACTCTTCGATTATTAATTTTTCATTTTCTTCATATATTTTATTTAAATCTTCTATCCATTTTTCATATTCTCTTTGGAAAAGTGCTAAAAATATCTCTTCTTTTGTTTGAAAATAGTTATATATTGATGTACGAGAAAATGTTGTTTTCTCTCCAATTTGTTTTATTGTTATATCTTTAAAATTCTCTTTTTTATATAATTCTTCACATGCATTAATTATTTCTTCTCTTCTTACATCTACTGATTTCTTTTCCATTTTATATCTCCATTTCTTTGTCTTTCTGACATCATGTCAGTTTGATTGTTTTATATCACTGTTCTGACATCGTGTCAACACTTTTTTATAGATTTTCCTTTTATATAACGAAAAAAGGAACTACTCCAAATTAAGTAATTCCTTTTTCTTCTTTACTTTAATACTATCTAATTATTAAAAAAATCAATATTTATTTAACATCAACTAAAATAAATTCAAAATTACGATTTTTTCCACCTGCAATGCATCTTTCAGCATCTTTAGCCCAAAAATTAACTATGTCATTCATTACTTCTTCTACTGTTTTTGTTACAGGACCATTTACCTTTATTATTATATTCTCTTCTTTTATCCAGTGTAAGTCTGTAGCCCAATCTGTAAAAGCTGCTATATTCATTCTTTCATAGCTCTCTTCTGTAGCGTTAGATAAAATATCTAATGCTGCACCTAATTCATTTTTAAATTCTTCCCATGTACCACCGGGTATATTAATTTCTCTAAAATATACATTTTTTAATATCATATATTTTCTCCCCTTTTACAGTTTTATATAGTTTTTATAATACCATATATAGTTTAATTTTTCAATAAATTCGATTCTTTTTGCGGACAAAAGTAAGAAAAGTGGCTTCGCCATATGTGCAGATTGCTTCGCAATCGCACGAACTAAAGTAACTTAACCTTGTTGTATACGTAAAATCTGTCGATTTTCCTTATATAATAAAAAAAGAACTACTTGAAAGAAAGTAGTTCCTTTTTCATCCTACATTTTCTTTGTAACTACATGTAGAATTTTGAAAATAAAAGGGGATGTTTATGCTTCTGTATCTCTACAGTAGCATACTTAAGATAAATCATTTATCTTAAGTTGCATGTTATTATACTTATAAAAAGTAACAATAAAGTATCTTAATTGTGAATATTTTGTAAAATCATTAATTGTTTGGAAAGAAATAACCAGCTGTCATATCTAAATAATTTAATCCACTATATTCAGGAAATTCTGCTTTTACTTTATCTTTAAATTCATCAGCATTAGAACAATCTTTAGCTATTTTCTTTAGTTCTTCTAGATATACTATTTTTGTATCTACATCTTTTAATGTTTCTGGTGTATAGTGGCTAGAAAGTACTAAAGTATATCCTTTAGCTTTGTATTTCTTTAATTGTGCTATTATTACATCTGCATGACCTTCCCCTGCTACTATTGAGTGGCAATCATGTCCTAACATATGTGTATAAACACAACCTATCTGTGGAAATTCAATTTCGATGTTTTCATCATGATATGTAATATTTAACTCAAATCCTCCTATATTTACTTTTTCATCTTTTAAAATATCTGTAATTTCATGATACTCTTTTGCAAATGTTCCTCCAAAAGATGTCTCAAATCCAGTTACTAAATTATGTATTGTTCCTTCTTTCATAGATTTAATTGTACCTTCTGATGCATATCCTTTTACATCTTTTAAGATTGTTCCACCATTTGGATGGTCTGAAAATACTTTTCCTACAATATTTTTTCCTAAACCTTTTACATATGTTTCGAATTCTTCTAA
>CALXVT010000058.1 GCA_944392175.1 uncultured Clostridia bacterium | reverse complement strand
ATGATACCACTTGCAATATTATTAGCATTTATTTCTATTAAAGCACATCCATATTTTGAAAAAGTATTTAAAAAATATGATGAATTAAACCGTGTTGTTGGAGAAAACTTAAATGCAATAAGAGTTGTTAAATCTTTTGCTACAGAAGATTTTGAAGAGAAAAAATTCGGGGACGTTAATTCTTTAGTATATAAATTATTTAAAAAGGCTGAAAAAATAGTAATATTTAACAGCCCACTTATGCAAATAGCAATATATGGTTGTATATTATTGCTATCATGGCTTGGAGCTCAATCAATTGTGGCTGGAGGAATGCAAACAGGACAATTATCTAGTTTAATTACATATGCGTGGCAAATATTGTCAAGCTTAATGATGCTTTCTATGGTATTAGTTATGATAATTATTGCTCAATCTTCAGCAGAAAGAATTGTTGAAATATTAACAGAAGAACCAACAATTAAAAATAGAGAAAAAACAATAAAAGAAATAAAAGATGGAAGTATAGAATTTATTGATGTAGACTTCCAATATGATGATGCAAAAGCAAATGAGATGCTTCCACTAGAAGACATTAACTTGAAGATTAATGCAGGTGAAGTAATTGGAATAATAGGTGGAACAGGAAGTTCTAAAACATCATTAGTAAATTTAATTCCAAGACTATATGACGTAAAATCTGGATTTGTAAAAGTTGGCGGAGTAGATGTTAGAGATTATGACTTAGAATCATTAAGAAATGAAGTTGCAATGGTTTTACAAAAAAATGTACTATTCTCTGGAACTATAGCAGAAAACTTAAGATGGGGAAATGAAAATGCTACAGACGAAGAATTAGTAAGAGCATGTAAATTAGCTCAAGCTGATAGCTTTATCCAAGAATTACCAGATAAATATCAAACAGTTTTAGACCAAGGTGGAACAAATGTATCTGGAGGTCAAAAACAAAGAATTTGTATTGCAAGAGCATTACTTAAAAAACCAAAAATATTAATTCTAGATGACTCTACAAGTGCAGTTGATACAAAAACAGATGCACTTATAAGAAAAGCATTTAGAGAAGAGATACCAAATACAACAAAGATAATAATTGCTCAAAGAATAAGTTCAATCATAGATGCAGATAAAATAATAGTTATGGATAATGGTAGAATAGACGGAATTGGAACATCAGATGAACTATTAAAAACAAATAAAATATACCAAGAAGTATATGAATCTCAAATGGGAGGAGATGATGCTGACAATGAAAAACAAAACTAAAAAATCACATACATTAAAAAGATTATTAAAATATGCATTAAGTGACTATAAAGGACAATTTATAGTTGTAATAATTAGTATAATAATAAGTGCAGCAGCAAGTGTTGTTGGAATACAATTTATCCAAACATTAATAGATCAATATATTACACCACTTATAGGAAAACAAAATCCAAATTATTCATCATTATTACAAGCAATACTAATGATGGGATTGGTTTATCTTGTAGGTATTATTGGTACATATGTATATAATAGATTAATGATTAATATAACACAAGGAACTTTAAAGAAAATAAGAACAGAAATGTTTGAACATATGCAAAGATTACCAATAGGATATTTTGACAGCCATAGCCATGGTGAAACAATGAGTACTTATACAAACGATGTTGATACATTAAGACAAGCTCTAAGTCAAAGTATTCCACAAGTATTTTCAGCAATAGTTTCTATGGTTTCTGTATTAATAGGAATGCTTACAACAAACTTGTATTTAACAGTAATTGTATTAATAATGGTAGCTATAATGGGAATTGTTTCAAGATTTTTTGCTAAAAACAGTTCAAAATACTTTATTGGCCAACAAGAAAGTATTGGTAAAGTAGACGGATACATAGAAGAAATGATGAATGGTCAAAAAGTTGTAAAAGTATTCTGCTATGAAGAAAGATCAAAAGAAAGATTTGATAAATTAAATGAAGAATTATACAAAAGTAGTACAAAAGCTAATACATATGCAAACACATTAATGCCATGCATTATGAATATAGGTAATATTGGATATGTTTTAGTTGCAGTTGTAGGAGGTATATTTGCTGTTAATGGACTATTAACTGTAGGTAGTATAGCAGCATTCTTACAATACATAAAAGCATTTACAAATCCACTAGCACAAGTTTCACAACAATTAAACTTTGTTGCAATGGCATTAGCTGGAGCTGAAAGAATATTTAAATTGATTGATGAACCAGTAGAAGAAGATAATGGATATGTTACATTAGTAAATGCTAAAGAGGAAAATGGAAAAATTGTAGAAACAGAAGAAAGAACAGGTTTATGGGCATGGAAACATCCACATGGTGATGGAACAGTAACATATACTAAATTATGTGGAAATGTAGAATTTGAACATGTTACATTTGGATATGTACCAAATAAAGTAATATTACATGATATAAGTCTTGATGCAAAAGAAGGACAAAAAGTTTCTTTCGTAGGACCTACAGGTGCTGGAAAAACTACAATCACAAACTTGATAAATCGTTTTTATGACATCAATGAAGGTAAAATTAGATATGATGGAATCAATATAAATAAAATGAAAAAAGATGATTTAAGAAGATCATTAGGTATGGTTTTACAAGATACACATCTATTTACTGGAACAATAAAAGATAATATTAAATATGGTAAAATGGATGCAACAGATGAAGAAGTAATTGCAGCAGCTAAACTTGCAAATGCAGACAGATTTATAAGACATTTACCACATGCATATGATACAATGATTTCTGGTGACGGAGAAGGATTATCACAAGGACAAAGACAACTTTTGGCAATTGCAAGAGCAGCACTATATAATCCACCAGTATTAATATTAGACGAAGCAACATCAAGTATAGATACTAGAACAGAAAAAATCGTTCAAGACGGTATGGATAAACTTATGAAAGGAAGAACAGTTTTTGTTATAGCACATAGACTTTCTACAATTAAAAACTCTGATTTAATTATGGTATTAGATCATGGAAACATCATAGAAAGAGGAAATCATGATGAATTATTAGCTAAAAAAGGAATGTACTATGGTCTATATACAGGAGCAATAGAAATAGAATAAAACTAAAAAGAGGGAGAGATGATGTTTTCTCTCTTTTTTAGTTATACCACCTACATTTTCCAATTGACAAAAAAAACTAATTAAGATATTATATAAATAGGCACAATGTAAATAATTTATACAGAAATAATATATTTTAGGAGGTATAATTATGGATGAAGAAAAAAATATAGACCAAGAAATTAATGTAGCAAATGAAGTTGTTGCAACAATAGCAGGAATGGCAGTTTCAAAAGTTGATGGTGTTGCAAAAATGGCAGGAGGATTTACAGAAGGCTTAAAAGCTATAAGTGGTAAAAAACAAATGTCAAGAGGAATTAAAGTAGAAACTGAAGGAGAAAATGTAAAAATAGAAATTAATATCATTGTAAGATATGGTGTAAACATAAAAGAAGTTGGACAAAACATTCAATCTAAAGTAAAAGAAGAAGTAGAGAGCATGACAGGAAATAAAGTAGAAAAAATTATAGTAAATGTCCAAGGTGTAAAAGTTGATGACGATGATGATAAAAATGATAAAGTAGATAATGATGTGGAGGAATAATATTATGAATTCAATAAAAGATTTATTGAAGCAATCAGGAATGACAAATATTATAGTTTCTATTATATTTGGTATTTTTGGAGTAATATTATGTGTTTTTCACGAAATGGCAATGAAATTAATTTCTTGCTTAATAGGTTTACTATTTTTAGCAGTTGGATTAGCTAGAATAGTAAATTATATAAAAGGGAGAGGAAGAGATGAATACCTAAATGGAGATTTACTATTAGGAGTAATATTATCCGTATTTGGAATTGTAGCAATAGTATATATAAATACAATTGGAATGATTTTAAGAACAATAGTAGCAATATGGATAATATATGCAGGAGTTAGTAAAACATATTTATCATTAAAGTTAAAAAATTTAGGTGCATCTGCATGGATAATAAGCTTAGTGTTATCAATAATAATGATAATATTTGGAATATATATATTATTTAATACTGGAGCAATTATTACATTAATAGGAGCTATAATGATAGCATATGCAATTATAGATATAATAGAAAATATTATATTTATTAGAAAATTGAATTAAATTAATTAATCTATAAATAATCATAAAAGTAGAAACGCTAGAAAAACTATATTTCTAGCGTTTTTTTGTGCTTTAAAAGCTAAAATTAAATTTACAAATAAAACACATTTCGGGAATAATATGGAAATAATTTATATGTAAAATAAATGCATACTAAAAAAGAAAGGAGCTGATGCCAAATAGCAAGCGAACTGATACACAAAAATAAAGAAATTCAGCAAAACGAAAAACTAACAGTAAAGAGTGACATATTTAAAGAAATAATGAATATTTACTCACTTAGCATAGAAGAAATTAACAAAATCATAAAGGAAATGGAGGTGAAGTATAAGGATTTAAATTTAATAGATCATGTTAAATGTAGAATAAAAAGTCCCAAAAGTATACTAAATAAGATGAAAAAGAAAAAATATAATTTAACATATAAAGAAATGATTGAAAAAGTTAATGATATTGCTGGAATAAGAATTATTTGTCCATTTCAAGAAAATGTTTATATAGTAAGAAATATTTTGGTAAATAATCCCAAAATAAAGGTTTTAAACGAAAAGGATTATATTCAAAAACCAAAGAAAAGTGGGTATTCAAGTTTACATTTAATTGTAGAAATACCAGTAAAAACAGATCTTGGTGAGATTTATGCAAAAGCGGAAATACAGATAAGAACAATGGCAATGGACTTTTGGGCAAGTCTAGAACATGAATTAAAATATAAAAATAATAATGTTACAAAAGCAGCATCTAAAAAATTACTAAAAGCTGCAAAAGTAATGAATAAGCTAGATTACGAAATGTCGTTACTAGCAAATGAAATACGATAAGATACGTTAAATTCCCCTTTTATTTATTAAATAGATTAGAGCTACCAAATTATAATTGGTAGCTTTTTTGTCGTATAGGAAAAATCACTTTCCTTATACCAAAAATAAGATTGTACAAAAAAATTGCTATTCAATTTTTCATACCTACAAATCTTTACATTTCTTCGAGAACTTAAATATAAATAGCTAAATTAAAAAAGTAGAGAAAATTCTCGCGAAACGAGATTTGTTATGTTTTACAAACAAATTAATTTATCATCCTAAAAATATTTGTTTTTTATAAAATAGTGTAGTATTATTATATGGTCTATGATAAAATACAAAAAGTTCAAAAGAAAAGGAGTGTAAATATTGGATAAAGATGAATTAAAGGGCTTGAATGATGAACAAGTGCTAGAAAGAATAAAAGAAGGAAAAATAAATAAAGTAGAAGATGATAAAACAAGAACAAATTGGGAGATAATTCGTGATAATGTTTGCACATTATTTAACTTATTTAATTTATTAATTGCAATAGCTTTAATTGCAGTAAAAGCATATACAAATTTGGCATATATGTTAATAATTATAATAAACATAGTAATTGGAATAGCTCAAGAAATACATGCTAGAAATTTAGTACAAAAGCTTTCTGTACTTAAAGTTTCAAAAGCGAATGTTGTTAGAAATGGAAAAGAAAAAGAAATTAATATAGATGAAATTGTTCTAGATGATATAATCATTTTGGATGCTGGAAGACAAATATGTGCGGATTCTATAGTAGAAGAAGGAGAAGTTGAAGTAAATGAATCTTTACTTACAGGGGAATCTGATACAATATTAAAGCAAAAAGGAGATAAACTATTATCAGGTAGTTATGTAGTTAGCGGAAAATGTTATTCTAAAGTAGAAAAAGTAGGAAAAGATAATTTTGCAGCACAAATTACTAGTGAAACTAAAAAATATAAAAGAGCAGAATCAGAGCTTGTTAATTCTATGAAAAAGGTAACACATTTTACAAGTTTTGTAATAATCCCAGTAGGATTAATTTTATTTGTACAAGCATATTTCTTTAGAAATGTTGATATAACAAATTCTGTAGTTTCAACTGCTGCAGCACTTTTAGGAATGCTTCCAAAAGGATTAATGCTTTTAATTACAATATCACTTGCAACAGGTGTAATAAAACTTGCTAAAAAACGAGTATTAGTTCAAGATTTATATAGTGTAGAAACATTAGCTCATATAGATACTTTATGCTTAGATAAAACAGGAACAATTACAGAAGGAAGAATGAAAGTAGACAGTGTAAATGTATATAATGAAAAATGTATGCCACATTCTTTACAAAAAATGATGACAGCATTTGTAAATGAAATGACAGATAATAATGCAACATTTATGGCACTTAAAGATTATTACAAAGGTGATGAAAAATTTGAAGTTGCAGATACAATGGCATTTTCTTCTGAAAGAAAATGGAGCTCTATAAGCTTTAAAAACGAAGGTTCAATAGTATTAGGAGCACCAGAAAGATTAATAGAAAAAAGTAATATGCAAATGCCAGAAGAAATAATATCAGCTCAAAAAGCAGGAAAAAGAATGCTATTTATAGCATATACTAACAAAGTTGTAAGTGACGAAAATTTACCGAAGCTAGAGATTGTAGCAGCAATCACATTGGATGATCCATTAAGAAAAAATGCAAAAGAAATGCTAGGATTCTTTAAAAGACAAAATGTTGATATAAAAATAATTTCTGGAGACAATCCATTAACAGTATCAAGCATTGCAAAAAAAGCAGGTTTGGAATCATATGATTCATATATTGATTTATCAAGTATAAGTTCAGATGATGAAATACCAGCATTAGTAGATAAATATAGTGTATTTGCAAGAGTTATGCCACATCAAAAAAGCATAATTGTAAAAGCACTTCAAGAAAAAGGACATAGGGTAGCAATGACAGGTGATGGAGTTAATGATGTAATAGCTTTAAAACAAGCAGATTGTAGTATTACATTACCAGAAGCATCTGATATTGCAAGACAAGTATCACAAATTGTATTATTAAATTCAGACTTTAGTGTACTTAAAGATGTATTAATGGAAGGTAGAAGAGTTGTTAATAATATAACAAATGTAGCTAGAATATTCTTTATTAAAACAATATATTCAATGATATTATCACTATTTAATATAGTTACAAATACTGCATTCCCATTTATACCAATACAAATTACACTAATTGATTTAATAATTGAAGGTTATACATCATTCTTCTTATCATTTAAAGAAAATTCTAAACCAATTAGAGGAACATTTTTGCGAACAGTTATAAAAAATGCACTGCCATATGCACTTGCAATAATAGTAAGTATTGTAATTATTACTTTTACAAGACAAGGATTAAATCTATCACCAGAAGAAGCAGAAACAGCAATGTATTTGGCAATTGGAGGAATAAGTGTTTTTGCAGTAATTGAAGCTTGTAGACCTTTTACAAAAATAAGTACATTTTTATGTACAACTACAGCACTTGGATATTTATTTGCAGTATTTTTGTTTAAAAATTTACTACATTTAACACCAATAACAGAAAATATATTGATGATATTTATTGTTAACTTAATATTGGCATATATATTTGTTGCCGGAATGAAAACATTAATTAACAATTTAGGTAGAGAACTAAAAGATAAAATTTAAAACAAAAGGTGTATCATATAGATACACCTTTTTGTATATGGCGCTTTAGCTTGAATAATCCACTGGTTCTACCAGTGGTGGGTAAAAAAACTTTAGTATAAAAAACTCCTG
>CALXVT010000057.1 GCA_944392175.1 uncultured Clostridia bacterium | reverse complement strand
TAAGACTGCTCGTCGTCCTCTTATTGGTGGCTTGAGCCATATGGTAACATATGGACTAGATAAATGACTGTCCACGACAGAACCCGGCTTACAGATTTACTTATATATCAAAAAAGACCGCTAAGTGGTGGTCTTTTTTGTTGCAATATACAAGCCAAGGTCAAGTTATTTCGAAAAATAAATTGAAGCTTATACTAAAATATTAAATATAAAATAATTATTATCTTTATGTAATAAATGAAAATAAAGATAATATCTGTTGTAACTTTATTAACCGAGTTTAAGGAGGATAGAAAATGGAGAAAAGGAAAAAAATTCGGTTGACTGTCATCATAATTGCAGTGATGACAATAATGGTAATAGCATTTACTTGTGCTACCATTATAAGCGGATTTTCATCTAGAAATCTGCTAATTACAATTTATGGAGTTGTTATTGGAACAGCTTCATTAATCAAACTTAAAGAACAGAATTAAGAGAATGGCAAGTTTAGCTTGCCATTCTCTTTTAGAAATTTACTATATATTATAACAATCTAAGTAAAACGACAAATTGACATAATCTCAAAAAGAGTATATAATCTGAAAAGATTGTAATATTACTACTTAAAATACAATAAATTTAAGGAGGAGAGAGATGAAAGTATTAATTTCAAATCCGGACAGAGTTCAGCGGACTTTAATTCATGAACTTAAAATTACTGAAAAGTTACTTTCTAAAGTCGCGACCGATTTGTCTGGAACGGAAAAAAGAGCAGAAGTATATGCTATGCCGGATTTAGGAATTCCGCCATATGCGTATAGATTGTGTGGAGGATTCCCAACAGGAATGTTTGCACATTGGGAGACAGATATACCATTTATTCCAGTTGACACCACAATGAATGTTTGCGGTGTTGGAATATATCGAATAAATGGATATATTCCTATAATGGAATTCAAGATTAGAGTGGAAAAAGCTCTAAAAGATTCAAAGTATAAGTGGAATTATTCAAAAGGAAATCACATGATTTCACTTATGGAAGCAAATGGTGCACAATGTTTGCAGAGGGGGCAGTATCTGGTTCTTCATGCTTCTGCAAACGAGTTTCAGCAGGGAAATAAAGAAAAAGGGCTCTTTGTAATGCCTGGTAACTGGTTTTATGATAAAATAAAAACAGTATATGACATTAATTCTGACAGATATTTAAGATATATCGTCGGAAAGGATGCACTTAAGTTTTATTCGATTGCAAAATGTTTGGAAAAGTACAACTATGACAGAAATGATTATCTTGCAAAAAAAATTCTTGGAGATAATTATGATAAAAAAGTTGTTGCATCCAAACATTATGGTATGCCTACAATAAATTCAGTGGCAATTGGATGTCATTGGTCATGTAGACTATATCCATTGTTGACAGCACCGGGAAAAAACATCTATCTTATTTATCCGGATTTTGATACTGCATTTTCTATTGATGGAGGCAAAAAGATTTGTCTTTCGCCACATGGTTTTGGCGTAGATACAAATGCAAATATTAAAATAAATGGAGCAAGTGTTAAAATTGGAGAAAAAGAATTTTCTTCAAATGATTTTGAAAACTACTCCATAAATATCGGGGAAGATGTAGAAATAAGAGATGCTGGAAGTGTAAGAAAGAAGGTCGATGAGATTTTGGAAAGTTGTCCGGGGGAAATAATAGATTCTCTTAGACAATTGGCTGCCTTTACTAAGGCAGGATTCGAGGTTTATGACTGAGATGCAAAAAAAGGTGGGAGACCACCTTTTTTTTGTATAAGAAAAATCACTTTTTCCTATACAAAAAAATAATATTGCACAGAAAAATTGTATAGCAATTTTTCGCGCCTACAAATCTTTACGCTTCTTCGAGAACTTAAACATAAATAGTTAAATTAAAAAAGTAGAGGAAAGTTCTCGCGAAGCGAGATTTGTTCCGTATTTTAATAAAAATGAATATTAAAACAAAGCATATAGTCTATTTGAATTTACATAATTTTTGAACTTTAAGGACCGTCCCTAAAGTTCAAAAATCTTCATATCGCTTGGTAGAGGTGCTGTTATGGTCATATTCTCTTTTGTTATTGGATGAATAAAACTAATTTTATAACTATGTAATGCTTGTCTCGCAATTAAGTCAGATGGATTTCCATATAAAGTATCACCTAAAACTGGATGATTTATATAACTAAAATGTACTCTTATTTGATGAGTTCTACCAGTTTCTAATACAATATGAACTAAAGAAAGATTATTAAAAGTTTTTAAAACATCATAATGTGTGATTGCTAAATCTCCATTAGTATTTACACATCTTTCTATAATACTACCTTCTTTTCGTGCTATTGGAAAATTTAAAGTACCTGATGAATTTTCTAAAATACCACAAACTATAGCTAAATATTCTTTTTTTAATTCTTTTGTTTTCATTTGTTTAATTAAACATTCTTGTATGTATTCATTTTTTGCAAAAATAACAATTCCAGAAGTATTTCTGTCCAATCTATTTACAATTCTAATTTTTTTATTTAATTTGATTTTATCAAAATAAAATTTAACTCCATTGGATAAACTATTATCATAATGTAAAATTGAAGGATGAATTGCAATTCCAGCAGGTTTATTTAATATAAGTAAATATTCATCTTCATAAATAATGTCTAAAGGTATATTAGAAGGAACAATATTAGAATTGTCCTCGTCAAAATCTAAAATAAAAGAAACGACGTCGCCAGAAATTACTTTTTGTTTTGTATAAGTTTCTTTGTTATTTAAATAAATTTTTTTATTTTTTTTAAGTTTTGTAATTAATCTATCTGATAAAAGAAAATGTTCTTTTAAAACTTGAAGAACATTTACAAAATTATCGTTATCACTTATTTTATATGATAAATTCATAAAAACCTCCAATAAAATGTAGATTTTAATATTATTTCATTGACATTATAAATAAATAATGAAATAATAGCAACATACCTTCGCAAAATACTTGATTTTTAAGGAAATATATAGTAAAATATTGAAGGTACCTTATACTTAGCTAAAGGAAATAAAAACACCTAACTTTTGCTCAGTTTAAGGAATAAAAAAAGCAGGAGGTGCAAAAAATGACAAAGGAAAGAAAACAAGAAGTAATTAATACTTATAAAAGAGATGAAAAAGATACTGGTTCTCCAGAAGTTCAAGTAGCTCTTTTAACAGAAAGAATTAATGAATTAACAGAACATTTAAAAGTTCATAAAAAAGATAATCATTCTAGAAGAGGACTTTTAAAAATGGTAGGTAAAAGAAGAAATTTATTAAATTACTTATCTAGAAAAGATGTTCAAAGATACAGAGACTTAATTGCAAAATTAGGTTTAAGAAAATAGTATACAACTTTAGGGCGTTTTTACACGCCCTAAAATGGTATATAAAATACTTATTTATTATTTTAGAAAGTAGCTTGTATTCTGAACTATTAAAAAATAATTTAGAATAGAGGTTACATCTAATAATAAATAAGTATAAAATTTATTATTGGAGGAGATAAAAAATGTTTAAAAGTTATGAAACAGAACTAGCAGGAAGAAAATTAACACTAGAAACAGGAAAATTAGCAGGACTTGCTAATGGTAGTGTATTAGTAAGATATGGAGATACTGTAGTATTAGTAGATGTTACAGCCTCAAAAGAACCAAGAGATGGAATAGACTTTTTCCCATTATCAGTAGATTATGAAGAAAAATTATATTCAGTAGGAAAAATACCAGGAAGTTATTCTAAAAGAGAGGGAAAACCAAGTGACAAAGCAATTTTAACATCAAGAGCAATTGATAGACCACTAAGACCTTTATTTCCAAAGGATTTTAGAAATGATGTATGTGTTGTAGCAACAGTACTTTCTGTAGAACAAGATAACCAACCAGAAATATGTGCAATGATAGGTGCATCAGCAGCTTTATCAATATCAGATATTCCATTTGGTGGACCAACAGCAGCAGTTGCAGTAGGATATATAGATAATAAAATAGTTATAAATCCAACAGAGGAACAAAGAAAAAATAGTAGATTAACACTTACTGTTGCAGGAACTGAAGAAAAAATAGCAATGATAGAAGCTGGAGCAGATGAAATTCCAGATGATATCATGTTAGAAGCAATAAAAGAAGCTCATAAAGAAATAAAGAAAATTTGTAGCTTTATAAGTGATATTAAAGCAGAAATTGGAAAACCAAAATTTGAATATAAATCATTTGCAGTAGATGAAGAAATATATAAAGAAATTGAAGATAATTATAAAGCTAAAATGTATGAAGCTGTACAAGCAGTAGATAAAGAAGTAAGAGATGAAAATATAGATAAATTAACAGAAGAAATAGTTGCATATTTTACAGAAAAACGTGGAGAAGAAGAGACAGAAGAAATAATGCCAGATATTGCACAAAGTATACATGATGTAGAAAAGAAATGTGTACGTGAAATGATTTATAATGAGCATAAAAGACCAGATGGTAGAAAAATAGATGAAATCAGACCATTATCATGTGAAGTGGGATTACTTCCAAGAGTTCATGGAAGCGCATTATTTACAAGAGGACAAACACAAGTATTATCAATAGCAACATTAGGAATGCTTTCAGAAGAACAAATGCTAGATGGTATTGATACAGAAGAAAGCAAAAGATATATGCATCAATATAACTTCCCAGCATATAGTGTTGGTGAAGCAAGACCATCAAGAGGACCAGGAAGAAGAGAAATTGGACATGGTGCATTAGCAGAAAAAGCATTAGTACCAGTTTTACCAAGTGAAGAAGAATTCCCATATGCAATAAGAGTTGTATCAGAAGTATTATCTTCAAATGGTTCAACATCACAAGCAAGTATTTGTGCAAGTACATTAGCATTAATGGATGCAGGTGTACCAATAAAAAGACCAGTAGCTGGAATTTCTACAGGATTAGTTACAGATCCAAATGGTTCAGATGATTATGTAATGCTTACAGATATTCAAGGAATAGAAGATTTCTTTGGAGATATGGACTTTAAAGTTGGTGGAACAGAAAAAGGAATAACAGCAATTCAAGTTGATATAAAAGTTGATGGATTATCATATGAAATTATAAAAGAAGCTTTTGAAAGAACAAGAATTGCACGTAAATATATACTAGAAGAAGTAATGTTAAAACAATTAGATAAACCAAGAGCTGAAATATCTAAATATGCACCAAGAATTGTTAATATGAAAATAAAAGTAGACAAAATAAAAGATGTAATTGGAACTGCTGGAAAAACAATAAATAAAATCATTGATGAAACAGGTGTTAAAATAGATATTAAAGAAGATGGACAAGTATATATTTATTCTTCAGATGAAGCACAAGCTAACAGAGCCAAAGAAATTATAGAAGATATCGTAAGAGAATTTGAAGTTGGACAAGTTTATGAAGGAAAAGTATTAAAAATAATGAACTTTGGTGCATTCATAGATTTAGGAAATGGAAAAGAAGGTTTAGTCCATATTTCTAAAATTTCAAAAGACAGAATAAAAAATGTTGAAGATGTACTTCATGAAGGACAAATTGTAAAAGTTAAAGTAATAGAAATAGATGATCAAGACAGAATTAACTTATCAATTAAAGATGTAGAAGAAGAAAATGACGAAGAAAACAAATAATATTAAGATTTTCTTAAATTTCGTCAAAAGTTGCAAAAAACACATAAAGGTAGTATAATTGTAAATGTAGTGAATATTATATTATAAATAATATAAAGAGAGGGAAAAAATGGAATATTTATATATAATTCAACAAGCACTAGTATGGGTTCTTACTATATTTTGGCTATACCAATTAATGATAAGCATATGTTCACTTGTAAAATTAAAAGAAAAGCCATTATTAATAGATAAAAATCATAGATTTATGGCGATAATACCTGCTCATAATGAAGAAGCAGTAGTTGGAAATTTAATAGAAAGTTTAAAAAATCAAGATTATCCAAAAGATTTGTATGATATCTATGTAATAGCAGATAATTGTACAGATAATACTGCAAAAATAGCAAGAGAAAAAGGTGCCATTGTATATGAAAGATTTGATAGTGAAAAGAAAACAAAAGGATATGCTTTGCAATGGTTTTTACAACAAAAAATAAAGGAAGATGCTCCATATGATGCCTTTTTTGTATTTGATGCAGATAATATAGTTGATAAAGGCTTTATAAAAGCAATGAATAAAAAATTATGCCAAGGTGAAGATGTTGTTCAAGGTTATAGGGATATTAAAAATCCAACAGATAGCTGGGTAACAGCAGGATATGCAATATTCTATTGGACAATGCACCGTTTCTACCATTTAGCAAGATATAATTTAGGTTTATCACCTTTATTAAATGGTACAGGATTTATGGTAAAATTTGATGTAATAAAACCAAATGGTTGGGATACAGAAACATTAACCGAGGATATAGAATTTTCTTTAAAAAGAATAATTAAAGGTAAAAAACTTGGTTGGGCAACAGATGCAATTGTTTATGATGAGCAACCAGTAGGATTTAGACAATCATGGTCACAAAGAACTAGATGGAGTGTTGGACATATCCAATGTATACAAAAATATACAAAAGAACTTGCAAAAGGTGTTAAAGAATATAAAACATTAATGAACTTTGATGGTTTACTATATATTTTAGGAAGTATACCAATGTTTGTAATTACACTTGTTCTTTTACTAATAAATGCAATTATGTATTTAAATAATGGTATGACTACAATGGATTTAGTAATAAATTATGCAAGATATATAATACCAACATTTTTCTTACCAATACTAACAGGTATTCTAATTATAAAATTAGATAAAAGACCATTAAAACCAATGATTAAAGGTTTAATATGTTATCCATTATTCTTAGGATCATGGCTTGTAATAAACTTTAAAGTATTATTTAAAAGAAATACTACATGGGAAAAAATCGACCATGTTAGAGATATTAAAATTAATGAAGTTCAAGAAGAGGCAAAGATTGCCGAAAAAGTATAATGCAATAAAAAGACAAAGTAAATTAGAATTTATCTTCAGAGAGAATTAGCCAAAGGCTGAAAGCTAATTTAGATGTAGCTAATTGAAAAACTACCTTTTTAAGCACCTAGGCCAATAACCTATGGCGTTGATGACGTTATAATCTAATTAAGATAAATTTAGGATGGAACCGTGTAAGCACTCCTATGGGCTATAACAGCTCGTAGGAGTGCTTTTTGTTATATCACTTAGATATATAAATTGATATAGTCAACTATGTATAAATTAACCAAATCAAAAATTTGGTCAATATAATAAAAGTTATTAATAAAATAGGAGGGATATATATGATTAAAGTAAGCTTAAAAGATGGATCTATTATGGAGGTAGAAAAAGGAACATCTATATTAGATGTAGCTAAAAAAATAAGTGAAGGACTAGCAAGAAATGCAACTTGTGGAGAAATAAATGGAAAAGTAGAAGATCTAAGATATGAAATAAATGATGACTGTGAGCTAGTAATTCATACATTTCAAGATGAAGATTTAGAAGGAAAGAAAGCTTATTGGCATACAACATCACATATCATGGCACAAGCAATTAAAAGATTATATGGTGATGTAAAATTAACAATAGGGCCAGCAATAGAAAATGGATTTTACTATGATTTTGATACAGAAAAACATTTTTCAGAAGAAGATTTTGAAAAAATAGAAGAAGAAATGAAAAAAATCATAAAAGAAGATTTACCAATAGAGAGATATTCTTTACCAAGAGAAGAAGCAATTAAATTTATGAAAGAAAATGATGAACCTTATAAAGTTGAGCTTATAGAAGAATTACCAGAAGGAGAAGAAATATCATTCTATAAACAAGGTGAATTTGTTGATTTATGTGCAGGACCTCATTTAATGAGTACAGGAAAAGTAAAAGTTGTAAAATTATTATCAGCTTCAGGAGCTTATTGGAGAGGAAATGAAAAGAATAAAATGCTTCAAAGAGTTTATGGAATTTCATTCCCTAAAAAATCTCAATTAGAAGATTATTTAAAACTATTAGAAGAAGCAAAAGAAAGAGACCACAGAAAAATTGGAAAAGAATTAGATTTATTTATGACACATGAACTTGTAGGTTCAGGACTTCCAATGTATTTACCAGATGGTGCAACGATTAGAAGAATTCTAGAAAGATATATTCAAGATAAAGAAATAGAACTTGGATATAAACATGTATATA
>CALXVT010000056.1 GCA_944392175.1 uncultured Clostridia bacterium | reverse complement strand
AGGAGTTTTTTATACTAAAGTTTTTTTACCCACCACTGGTAGAACCAGTGGATTATTCAAGCTAAAGCGCCATATAAAAAACTTACGAACTTTATAATTCGTAAGTTTTATTTTTTTATCTTGTAATTAGTAATGTATATCTTGATATTTGGTAGAAATTTAATTTTTTGCTTATAACCATCATATTATTTAACCAAAAAATTTATGTTTTTTATTTATTAATTTATTAATTAATTTTTCAGTCTTATCATATAATCCATCATGATTTTCATCATCTTTATTGTTTACTACTAATTTATTAATTCCATTATAATTTACTTCTACATCATATGCAACGTCACGCATTCTTCCAATTGGATAATCCTTTGATATTATTTCTTTTTCTATAAATTTTTTTATTTTTTTAAATTCTCTATCAGTTAAATCCTTTTTCTTTGTAATATAATTTACTTTTTGTCCTTTAAATTCTGCTGGTACTAAATCATTATAAAAAAAATATTCATATAATTCTTTATCTGTTGTAATAATTGTACCACTATAGCCTGGATACTTTAATCCCCACCAAGTACTTATATGTAATAATGCATTTTCTTTTAATTTTTCTACTTCTTCGTTCATCTAAATACCCTCCTCTTATATAATATATATACCATATAAATATATTTTTTTCTATTAAATTTAACTATTTTCTATGACTGGACAAAAAACGAACTAAATGTTATACTTATATTATATTCGCGGGTATATTTTAATGGTAGAATTTCGTGCTTCCGACCCGAAGGTGTGGGTTCGATTCCCACTACCCGCTCCAGATAGCAACAACTTACGAACTATAAAGTTTGTAAGTTGTTTTTTCATATAATTTAAGCCTAAATATAGAAAAAAAATTAAAATATACAAAATATTGTTAGTAATCTTATGTAATAATATAAATTTACAAAAAAATAATTTATCAATTTAACATGAATAACAATCATTACTTTATAAATATTTTTTACAAACTAAAAAGATCACCCGCATAGCAAGTGATCTATTAGTGGACTCGTATCTATATAAACTAGTGGTCAACTAGGAATTTACGACCTTTTCAGCTTTTTACAGATATATCTCTTCGATTTCATCTGCAAATGACTTAAGACGCTCAATCGAAAGAGTTGTTCCTACGAAATAAATCTTTTCGAATTTAACATCTTTTGCAATTGCAGGTTCATCTGTAAAAGCACCATCTGTTACAAGCATAATCCTCTTCATACCTTTTTCGTATGCAAGTTTCATAGCTTCATAACCTGCGGTTCTTCCTCCTGCTGGGAGCTTCTTTGCTTTATTGAGTGAAATTTCTTTCACGTCATCAGCAAATCTTATGACATCAGTCTTTCCCTCGTTTTCACAATAGGAAATCATTTTGTCATAATCTCCAGCAACAGAGCCAGAACCATCCAGCAGCACTCCGTCAGACTGGTGAATAGCCTGTCCTATAGGAGCTGGCGTTGTATTTTTTGAATCTCCCACTAATGCAAGCAGAAGAATCGCCATAATACAAAACGCTAAAAACCAAAATTCTCTTTCGAGAATTTGGTCACTATAGGGAATGCTATTCCCAGCATTAGAGACATATGTATTAACAACTTCCACTGGCACTTCTTCAGACATACTGTCTAAATATGCCTCATAGTCAAAGTTGTCAAAGCCTCCAAATCTGGAAAGTACGGTTCCATATGAATCATATACTCTAAGAGTACATGTACTCTTATCAAGTACAGATTCAAGAGCCTGCATTCCAGCGAGCACTTCGGAATCATCAAAGTTTTGAGTCAAATAGATTTTGACCTCCACATTTGAAAACATTCCATTAAGTGCTGACCAATCAGTGCCTCCATCAGAACGGTATTCCTCCATATCGGAAATAACACCAATTCTGAGGTAGCCAGCCTCCAACTCTTCCTGAATAGCTTCAGCAATTTCGGAATAACCGCTTGCTACTCCTATTCCAGAAGAAAAGTCCAAAACGGACTCATAATTTGAACCGGCTATCGTAGTTCCAGCTGTTGAACCACTCCGATCCACAAGTAGCACAGATTTCTCCATGCTATTTACAACCGAATGGTTGCTTTCTTGTTTCGCGGTCATTGTTGTTGTAACAGTGGTTGATGGATACACATCCGGATGTGTATGAAGCATCCATACGGTATATCCTACAGAAACAGCCATCATAATGGCAATGATGATAATCGCTACTAATCTTGTGTTTTTACTTTTTCTCATTCCACTTTTCTCCCTCTTTATGCAAATTTCAATGTTCATCTATATAAAATACGAGTTACCTTTGTTGCGCCATACTGAGTCCATTAATATGGCAATATACGGTAAATCATATACTTTTATTATACTACATATTATGTAAATTTGCAAATAGTATTAGTATTTGCTATTGTTTCAAAGTGCATTATAAGAAAAGTGGCGAATCTACCTTTCTTATATTCTTAAAATTTATATCCGCTTAATATTTCATCATATTTTTCATAATTTGGAAAATATGTTTTTAATAATTTATAAAAACCTTTTGCATGTGTTTTATATTTTAAATGGCATAATTCATGAATAATTATATATTTAATACAAGATTCTTCTAATTCCATTATTTTTGAATTAACATATATATTTTTATTTTCGAAATCGAATTTTGCAATTTCTTTTTGATTTGATTTTACTACATAATTTTCTGGTGCCATTCCTGTTTCTACTCTTATTTCTTCGAAAACATTTTCTAGATGCTTTTCCGCTAACTCTTGATACATTTTATTTAATATTACTTCTATAGTTTTTTTATTATTTTTTTGAACTAATTTGTTTGGTAATTTTATTTCGATATGATTATTATTTAAATTTAATTCTGGTGTTTTTATATTATTAAAAACTACTTTTACTGCATAATTTACACCAAAAATTTTAGTTGTTTTGTACATATTAATTTTTTCTAATTTATTTAATTTTTGCATTATCCATTCTTTATTTTGTTTTATTGCTTCTTGTATTCTTTGTTTAGAAAAATACCAAGGAGCTTTTACTACTACTTCTCCGTTTTCTACTAATATTGCAAAATTACTAAATATTGCTTTATCTATTGTATATGATATAACATTCTCTCTTACTTTTTTCATAAAAACTACCTCCTTAATATTTTTCGAACTTCTGTTTGCTTTCTAAGTGTATTTTATATTCTATTTAATATTTTGTCAATAGTTTTTCGAAATTTTGTTCGTATTTTTTGATATTTTTTTATCCTTCTGTAATGTGCTCTACAGAAGGATTTCCTGGTTCGGGTAGTTAGATTCGAACTAACGATCGTAGGGTCAGAGCCTACTGCCTTACCGCTTGGCCATACCCGAATATTTTTGTTTGCAATTTTTTATCTAATAGATTTTCCTATCAGAAAAAAAGCTAGATATATAATAATATATATCCAGCTTTTTTTCAACTATTTCTTTTTAATTTTTTCTTCCAAATCATATACTATATTTATCATTTTTTTAGAATATTCTCTTATTTTACTTTTATCATCTTTTATTTCTTCTGGAATTTTAATTGTATCTCCAAAGACTACATATACTCTTTGAAATAAATGTGGTCTTCTTGTAATAAATACTGGTAAAATTGGTACTCCTGTTTCAGCAGAAATATATACTGCACCATTTCTTACTTTATTTCTTAAATCCTCTTTCTTTTTTAAAATTCCTCCTTCTGGAAACATTAAAAGTTTTGAATTTTCTTCAAAGTTCAAACATTCTATTGCATGTAATGTACTTTTTACATCTCTTTTCTTTCTGTTTACAGGAAATACTCTATACCTTGTAAATAATTTTGCAAGTATTTTATATTTAAATATTTCTGATTTTGCCATAATGGATAAATTATCCATTAGTGGAAATATAAATGTTGGGTCTAATACATTAGAATGATTAGGACAAATAATATATTTTTTACTATTATCTATCTTTTCTAATCCTATATATTTTACTCTATATATAAAATGACAACAAAGTCCTTTAACTAAAGTTTTCATTATTTTATACATGTATATTTCTCCTCTTGTATCTATTTAAATAATTGTGTAACTTTAGGGAATAAATAATGACTTTCTCCTACAGAATTTGCATCTTCAATCATACTTACTACTACTAATTGTTTTTCTGCATTTTCATCTGCTGTAAATGCATTAAACCATCCAATAACTTCTCCTTCTTCATCCTTGCTTGCTTTTAATTCTGCAGTTCCTGTTTTTGCTCCTATTGTTACTCCATTTATTTTAGCATCATGTGCTGTTCCGTTAGAGTTTTCTACAACTTGTACCAAATCTTCTTTTATAGTGTTTGCGGCCTCTTCTGAAATAGCATTTTCTTTTAAGTATTCAGGTTGTCTATTCTCATCATAAATTATAGTTGGCTTAATCATATTTCCATTATTTACAAATGCAGAATAAATTGAAGCCATATGTATAGGATTTACTAAAATTTGCCCTTGACCATATCCACTATCTGCAAGTTGTACTTCATCATCAATTTTTCCATCTGTATCATATGTAGACTTATCTGCACTTAATTCAAATCCTATATCTTCATTAAATCCTAATTTGTTAAGACCATCCATAAATGCATCATAACCTATTTTTAGTGCTGCTTTTGCAAAATATATATTGTCAGATCTTATTAACGCATTTTGCATATTTGCTGGTTCATTATATGGTGTTAGTGTTGTTACTTTATATGTTCCCCAGCTTGAATCTTTTTGCCAACTAAGTCCACTTCTACCAAAATCTTCATTTGGATCTATTTTTCCTTCTGTAATTCCTATTGCACCTGTAACTGGTTTAAATGTTGAGCCTGGTGACCAAGTTTGCAAACATCTATTAAGCATTGGTTTATTTTCATCTTCGCTTAATGCTGTCCACTCATCATTACTCATTCCTAAAGAAAAATCATTTGAATCATATGAAGGTGTGCTTACTAGTGCAAGAATTTCTCCTGTTTTTGAATCCATTGCAACATATGCACCTTTATTTTCTTCTAGGCTATCATAAACTTGTTTTTGAGTATTTGCATCAATTGTTAACTTTACGTCTTTTCCATTTTCTAAATCTTGCTGTACTATGGTTTTCTTTTTATTTCCACTTTCGTCTACTATATAGATTTCTTTTCCATCTTTTCCTCTTAAAGTATCTTCATAATATTTTTCTATTCCAGCTTTTCCAATTACACTATTACTATTATATCCTTTACCTGCATTTTCTGCTAATTCTTCTGCACTAATTGCTTGTACATATCCAATTAATAATGATGCTTCTTTTCCTAATGGATATACTCTACCACTTTCTGTTGTAATTTTTACTCCTGGTATTGTTAATGCCTGTTCTTTAAGACCATCTTCTGTTGTTGCAACATTTTTAATTGGCACAAATGTATCATCTTTTACATATGACATATTTAATTTATTATTAATACTATCTGCAGATATTCCTAAAATACTTGCTAATTTTTCTATATCTTCATCTCTGTTTGCACTCATTTTTCCTGGTACTAAACCTATTGATGATATATTTCCTTTTCCTGCAAGTAATGTATTATTTCTGTCGTAAATATTTCCACGTTCTGCTTCTAATGTTTTTACTCTTATTTTATCATTATCACCTAAGTCAGGATAAATTATACTGTTTGACCAATTTAATTTATATTCATTATCTTCTTTTACTAAAACAACAGAATTATCAAATTCAACTTCTCCTGCTGATGTATTCATTTTTTGATGATATAAAACATTTTTTCCCTCAGAATCATTTTCTACGCTTTTAATTTCTGTAGTTAAGTTAGTCATATCTATACCATCATATATAGCATTATTTTTTTCTATAAATGTTTCTTTGGCTACTTTATCTTTACTACTTTGGCTTATCATATCAAAAGCCTCTTCATATTTTTTGTCACTTATTTTAGAAAAATATGTATTTATTACATCCTCTGGTTTTTCTACTTTATTTGTAAAAAAATATATTGCAACTAATGCTATTACTATAATTATTGCAATTATTATTCCTACAATAGCCTTTTTATTCATATAATCCCCTCCATTTGAAGTTTATTCTTCACCGCTATAATATAACTTTTTTCGTTAAAAGTAAATAGAGCCATTAAAAATGACTCTATTTATATAACAATTTTTATTTTAATTCATTTTCTATATTTAATAATCTGTTATATTTAGCAACTCTATCAGTTCTACATGGTGCGCCTGTTTTTATTTGCCCTGCATTTGTCGCAACTGCAATATCTGCTATTGTGGTATCTTCTGTTTCTCCTGATCTATGAGAAATTACTGCAGTATATCCAGCTTTTTGTGCCATTTCTATTGCATCCAATGTTTCAGTTAATGTACCTATTTGATTTGGTTTAATTAATATACTATTTGCAACTTTGTTTTTAATTCCTTTTTTTAGTCTTTCTGTATTTGTAACAAATAAATCGTCTCCTACTAATTGTATTTTATTTCCTAATTTTTCTGTAAGCTTTCTCCAAGATTCCCAATCTTCTTCAGCTAATCCATCTTCTATAGATATTATTGGATATTTTCTTACTAAGCTTTCTAAATATTCTATCATCTCATCACTTGTTTTAAACATTCCTGTTTTCCAAAATAGATATCCATTTTTACCTGTTTTTTTAGCTTCATCAAGCATTTCTGTACTTGCTACATCTAATGCAATTGATACATCCACACCTGGTTTATATCCTGCTTTTTGAATTGCTTCTATTATTACATCTAATGCTTCTTCTTCAGATTTTAAATTTGGAGCAAAACCACCTTCATCTCCAACAGCTACTGAATATCCTTTGCTTTTTAAAACCTTTTTTAGATTATGATATACTTCTGTTCCCATTCTTAGTTTTTCTGAAAAACAATTTGCAGATATTGGCATTATCATAAACTCTTGAGAGCTAATATTATTGTCTGAATGTTTTCCTCCATTTAGAATATTCATCATTGGAACTGGTAGTTTTTTTGCATTAATTCCACCAATATAATTATATAAAGCCATTCCTAAAGAATTGGCTGCAGCTTTTGCGACCGCAAGAGATACTCCTAAGGTTGCATTCGCACCTAATTTAGCTTTGTTGTCTGTTCCGTCAATTTCTATTAATCTATTATCTATTTTAGCTTGTTCGTATACATTCATCCCTTCTATTTTTTTAGCAATTATTCTATTTACATTATTTACTGCATTTTGTACACCTTTTCCTAAATATCTTTCTTCATCATTATCTCTTAATTCCACAGCTTCAAAGCTTCCAGTTGATGCACCAGATGGCACTTTAGCTACACCACAAAAACCTCCATCTGTTGTAACTTCAACTTGAACAGTTGGATTTCCCCTTGAATCTAGTACTTCTAAAGCCTCAACATTTTCAATTTTCAAATAATCTTTCATAACATACCTCCATTTATATTATTATTGCCATTATTTGAAAATATATCCTTTTTTGTTAAATTGTTTAATGAACAGAAAGGAGGCGTAATAGAATTGCTTCTATTACGCCTCTTCAACGGATTAACAGCTATATGTTTCCCAGAGCATCCATAAAATACTCCTTCTTACCTTCATTCCGATTCGAATAGAAGGTATTGTTCTTTCCGTTCCAATTTCTCTTTCAATCCCAAATTCACATTTGGGAAGATGCCAGAAATTTTGCTTAAAACGGATAACCAATCCATTTTTCCGTCTGTAGAATTTTTTGAAGTCCCTAAGCTTTTCAGATATTTCTAAAGTGTTAGTACTAGCTAAATCATCAGCCAGCATCTCCAGGTCTTCTTCCAAATATTCTGGAATATAACCTTCTGCCACTATTTTGTAGCCATATTTTTCATTATGGCTCCGTTTGATTATAGCTTTTTTCATCTTTTAAGCCTTCCTTTCAATTTATTTCGTATTTTCTATTATACTACATTTTTATATATTTTGCACTAATTTTTCTATAAAATTAATCCACCATCGAAATCTTAGTTTTCGTTTGGTGGACTGTAATTAAGTAAAACACAAAATGAACTTTAAGGGATTTCCCTAAAGTTCATTTTTTAAACATAACTTAAGCCTTCATAGCTAGCCACTGCAAACTAAACTTAAAGCTCTGCTTCACTATGTTCGCATAGCTTAAGCCTTCATAGCTTCTTCTACTGCAACAGCTACTGCAACTGAAGCTCCAACCATTGGATTGTTACCCATTCCGATTAATCCCATCATTTCAACGTGAGCTGGAACTGAAGAGCTTCCTGCGAATTGTGCATCTGAGTGCATTCTTCCCATAGTATCTGTCATACCATATGAAGCTGGTCCAGCAGCCATATTGTCTGGATGTAATGTTCTTCCTGTTCCACCACCTGATGCAACAGAGAAGTATTTTTTACCTGCTTCTATTCTTTCTTTCTTATATGTACCTGCAACTGGATGTTGGAATCTTGTTGG
>CALXVT010000055.1 GCA_944392175.1 uncultured Clostridia bacterium | reverse complement strand
CACAAGTACGTTTAGAGAAATAAAGAGGGTAGCAAACGAGGCTACTCTATATTGCGTGGAAAACAGGATGACTGTAGCACTATATGAGAAAAGATAGTGCAAACGGTACATCCTGTTTTTTTGCGTCAAAAATTATTAAAAATAACGAAAGAGAGTTGAAGAAAAATGCAAAAGAAAAGAATTTTGAAAATAATATCTGTAGTATTAATACTAGTACTAATATGTGTATCAATAACATATTTCAAAAATGATAGTAAAGTGGTATTAGCAACAACAAAAGAATTTAATACAGAAAATTTACAAGATAATGAACATATGCATATAGAAGTTGATAGTAGTGGAGATAAAGTGCCAGTACCAAATGGATATGTAGGAAGTAAAGCAACAGGAGAAAATGAAATAGATACAGGATATGTAATATATGAAGGTGAAGACGAAGTGAACGATAGTAATATAGAAGAAGCACAGAAAACAAGAAACCAATATGTGTGGATACCAGTACCAGATGCAAGCACAATGTACGGAACAGATGCTAATGGGAAGAAATGGGGAAAGTTATATAATTTTGCGACGAGCTCAAATAATGCAAAATATGACGAAGTAACAGGAACTTATCCTTTAAATTGGAGTGAAAAAAGTGAGATTTATAGTGTAACTAAAACTGGATACAGAGAGCCAGATGTAGTATTAAAAAGCGGTGATACTGTTGTATATGATGAGGATTCTATAATTAAACAATTATTTCAGGAAGAAAATTCTGCGCACAGATTGTTAATACAAGTCGAAAAAGAATTTAATAATATGATAACTAGCATAGAAAAATATGGAGGATTTTATATAGGAAGATACGAGACTGGAAATTTAAGTAGAGATAATTACGTAATAAAAAAATTCAATTATGATATTGCAGGCCAAACATGGTACAAAATGTATTTAAATTGCAAAAAAATAAAGGATAACAATGAAAACATAGAAACGGGAATGATATGGGGCTGTCAGTATGATAGAACGTTAATGTGGTTAATTGAAACAGGAAATAAAACAAAAGAACAAGTAAGCGAAGATTCAACAAGTTGGGGAAATTATATTAATGCAACTTTTGAGTATATTAATCAAGAGGGAATAATTACAGAAAAAGTTAAAAGTACACTTATTCCGACAGGAAGCACTGATTATACAAAAGCAAATAATATATATGATTTAGTCGGAAATGTATCGGATTGGACTGCAGAAGCAACTTTTAGTGGTAGCAGAGTAAGTAGAGGTGGTGCTCATAATAGTGATGGAATTCAATATAAAGCAGGAAATCATTATTCTATAACACCAACATCTAAGAGTAATGCACGTGGTTGCCGTGCAATGCTATATATAAAATAAGTAATAAGGAGAGATACAAATGAATAAAAATAGAAACGCTGAAAAGCTTGGTACTGTACACACACACACACACACACACACACAAGCACGTTTAGAAAAATAATTGCAGTAATAAGTATAGTAACAATATTATTTGTAACAATAGGATTATTAATAGTACAACGAAATAAAAGTATAGTACTAGCAGATAATCAAATTAAAAAAATAGAATTACAAGATAATGAGCATATGCATGTAGAAGTTGATAGTACTGAAGATAAAGTGCCAGTGCCAAATGGATATGTAGGGAGCAAAGCCACAGGAGAAAATGAGATAGATACAGGATATGTAATATATGAAGGAACAGAAGAAGTAAATGATAGTAATGTAGAAGAAGCACAAAAAACAAGAAATCAATATGTATGGATACCGGTGCCTGACGCAAGTACTATGTATGGAACAGACGCTAATGGTAAAAAGTGGGGAAAGGTATATGATTTTACAACAGAAACAGGAGATGATATCGATCCAGTAACAGGAGCGAAGCCTTTAAATTGGAGTGAAAAAAGTGGTATAATACAACTTGCTAGTAAAATAAACATAGAACCGGAAATAACAAATTATGATAGTGACTTTAGAACAAAAAGTTTCGATATAAAAACTGATAACCTAAATGAATTTTTAATTCATTTAGAGCAACAATTTAATAGTATGATAGAAAGTATAGAAAAATATGGAGGATTCTATATTGGAAGATACGAAACAGGAGATTTAAGTAAAAATGTTGCAGTAATAAAAAAATATACTACTAATTTAGGAGCAAAGCCATGGCATGTAATGTACAAAAAATGTAAAAATCTAAAAGGGAAAAATAATAATGTAGAAACAGGAATGATATGGGGAAGTCAGTGGGACAGAACCTTAATCTGGTTAATAGAAAGTGAAAATAAAACAGTAGAAGAAATAAGCGAAGATTCAATAAATTGGGGAAATTACAGCAATTCAACTTTTAATTACAAAAATAGTAGTGGAAAATTAGTAACTAAAAATGCAGGGAGTGTTGCAATAATTCCTACAGGGAGTAGTGAATATACAAAAGCAAATAATATATATGATTTAGCAGGTAATGTTAGGGAATGGAGTATAGAGACATATTGGAACGGAAGAACTTCAAGAGGAGGCTGCACAACTTATAGTAGCGATATTCAACCTTCAAGTCATCGTTATGGAGAATCTATGCTTTATTATGGGGATTTAGGTTGTCGTGCAATGTTATACATAAAATAGGTAAAATTGTATATTACGTGCATATGTAAGAATGATAAAAAGTTTAAACCAAAAAACACCTTGCAATATCCTAAACAATAAAGATAAAAGATTTAATATAATAAGATAAAAAAGAGGAGATAGATATAAAGTCTATTTCCTCTTTTACATATAAAAACCGAAACGTTATCTCCCTAAGCAAAAAAGAAAAAAGCCATTTAATTAAACAAAAAAACACAAAATAAATTAAAGAAAAATGGCAAAAACATACGGAAAATAGGCAGTTTAGCAATATTAGTTTAATTTTACAAAAAAGAAAAGAAAAAGTCATTTTTAAGGCTTAAACGTAGAAATATGTGCATGCGAAGGCAATTTTTAATTTATTACTTAAATATAGGAAAAAAGTGCTATTTACTAGTAAGTATATATATATATATAATTTTTTCAATAAATAAAATTTATTTGTGGGGGAAGACATGAAAAACTTAAGTACAAAGACCAAGAAAAAAATTATATTAGCTGGATTGATTCTAGCAATAATTATCCTTACTGTAGCAGTAGGGCTATTTAGCACGTTAAGAAACAATAAAAAAAGCACTCAAATAGCAAATCCAGAACTTGCACGAGCAATGAATTATGGAGAATTAACAGAAAAAGATGAAGAAACTCAAAGTGAAAATGTAAGATTTAGCGTATACTTTGCAAGAGATTTAAATGGAGATGGATATGCTGAAAAAGTTAAAGGAACATGTAAAGAAATCGGAGGAGAAGACACACTTTACATGAATTTAAATGTGCTTGGAGATGGAAAACTAGAAAATGCTAAAATAGAAATTGAATCTGACAATATGTATTTTAAAACAGCATTAGTAGATGATGAAGTTATAAACGGAAATTATATAAGTGAAAATACTACAAGTATAAATTTAAAAGAAATGGTAGCAGGAACACAAAAGCTAATATTTGGTCAAGTAAGAAGTGGAGATTATAGATATGCAAGCACTAATAAAGATGCATTGGGAAAAGATATTAATAAATTAAGCGGAATAAATAAAATAAAACTTACTGGAACACATGTAGCAAATGACGGAACAAAAACACCAATAGAAAAAGAAATAGAGCTACCAGTAGATTGGTATAGTACAACAAAAGCTGAAATCCCATACACATATGGAGCAAATGGGGAAAAGAATAAATACCAAAACTATAATACAGAAAGTATAGTAGATGAGGCAAATAGAGAGGTAAACTTAGAATTTAAGATAGTAGCACAAGAAACTAATAATAAATTATTATTAGCAAAATCAACAATAGAAGGAACAATACCAGAGCTAAATGGATATATGCCTACAAAAGTAGAAATAACAGGAGAAAATGTACAATATACATATGATGACGAGACAGGAAACTTTACAGCATACCGAGAAGCCGAAACAACAGAAGAAGGAATAGTAGAAAAAGAAAGTTATACATCTAGTTGGAATAATGCTAGATATAGTGAATTTAAGTTAAAAGTTACATATCCATTAGAAGCTTATGAAGCAGCAAATGGAACAGTAGTATTAAATATACCAGTAAAAGCAACATTTGAAGGATATAATAATGACAATGAAGAATTTAATAATCCATATGTAAGTAATATTGCAGAAGATATAATAACTGTTACATATGAAAGAGGCGGAGGAGACGTAATTTCATATGACGTACAAGTAGGATCATGGGTTGGAAGCCCATATAATGTGTATGTTGTATCAAAAGAAAATGCTGTAGATTATTATAATCAAGTAGAAGAAAAAACAAATGACACATATGAAGTAAGATGGTATGTATATAGAGGAAACTCAGGAACAATATCAAATGTTCAGTTAAAAGAACAAGATAATAATTATACAGATAAATTCTTAACAACAGGAAATCAATATTATGACATGCTAAAATATAGCAAGAATATAGGAATATACTTTACAACACCGGGAGCAATGTTTGGAGAAGATGGTTGTATAAAAGTATATAATGATGAAACAGATGAATTAATACATGAATTTACAAGTAAAGATTGGGAATCATATAATAAATCAAATCCATATTACTATGATGAACCAGTAGATCATATTAGAATAGAAACAAGTGATGCAGATAAAGTAAGTAGCTTTACAGCAGTAAGCATAAAAGAAATTGACAACGAAAAATTAACAACAGATTATTCAAGAGAAGAATTTAATAAATTAAGTAAAATATATTCATATTTAAGTGGATATGCAAAATACAGTGAGGATGAAGATTATCAAAAACTAAAAGATGATGTAGGAATAGCAAATTATGACGAACCATTATCTATGGCACAAATAACAAATGTAACACCTACAACATTATCTACACAAGAAACTACAAATATGAAAATAACAATAGGAACAGTAAACCTAGGATATAATGTAAGAGAATGGACAAATGGAACATTTTTATTAAAATTCCCAGAAGAAGTATTATTAGCAGAAATAAATGATGTAACAATTAATAATGCAAGTGTAAATATTTTAGGTTATGATATTTATGAAAAAGACGGAAATTATTATTTAAAAATATTAACAGAAAATACAAGTCCAGAAACTTATACAATAACTATAGATGCAAATGTAACACCAGATCCAAGAAAATTATCAGCAACAAGAAATATAGAATTATATGCATACAATGAAGAATGTAATAATTATAAAGATGGTTTAAGAAAAGAAGATGCTTATGACATAAATGGAGATGGAAGTACAAAAGATATAGTAGACTATAGTACAAAAAGTATACAATTTGTAGGTCCAGCATCATTATTAACAACAGAAACAGGATCAGATTATAATGATGAAGGTGACGAAATAAAGACAACAATTGCTCCACAAGTAGCTTTAATAGATAAAACTCAAAAGAATAAAACAGCTAAAATAAGTGTACAAATTACAAATAACTATTCAGGAAATATAAGCGGAGTTGTTGTAGTAGGAAAAACACCTTTTGAAGGAAATACATCACAAATATTAGGAAAAGATCTAGGTTCAACATTTACAGCAGAAATGACAGGACCAATAGAATTACCAGAAAAATTACAAGGAATTGCAACTGTATATTATTCAGAAAATGAAATAGTAAATAATAATATTAACGATAGTACTAATAATTGGAAAACAGAAGATGAAGTAACAGACTTTTCAAAAATAAGAACTTATGCAATAGATTTAGGTGATTACCAAATCCAAAAAGGCGAAGAATATATTTGTACATATGAAATACAAGTACCACAAAATGTAAGCTACAATGATGTAACATATTCAAGCCATGCAATCTATTTCTATTTAGAAACAGATGAAGGAAAATTGTTAGATCAAACAGAAACAAATAAATTAGGATTTATGGTTGCAAGAAACTATAATATTTCACTTAATAAAGTAAAGGAAAATACAAGTGTTCCAGTACAAGGCGCAACATTTAATGTTACAGAAGATGGAGAAAGTGAAAGTAAAATAGGAGTAACAAATGATAATGGAACATTTACAATAGAAAACTTATATGTAGATAAAATATATACATTAAAAGAAATCAGAACACCTGGATCATACGAAAAAAATGAAATGGAAGTAAGATTTAAAGCTGTTGTAGAAGAAAATGGTGATTTAAATTTACAAATCATTTCAGGAGAAGGAAATATAAAAGATTATAATATTACACAAGCAACAAAAGGAACAAGCGGAACTATCAACTTTAAAGTTGAAAATACACCAAAATACAGATTAATTGTAACTAAAAAAGACGGTGCAGATAGTTCAAATGTAGCAGGAATTAAATTTAAACTTGAAGGTGAAGGATTAGGTAGTGGAATTACTGTTACATCTGGTAAAGATGGAAAGTTAAATTTAACAGGATTATCACAAAATGTAGAATATACATTAACCGAAACTGAGGCCAAAGGTTACTATGTAAATGAAACACCAGTAAAATTTAAGGTAGTAAACAATTCAGGTAATTTACAATTTGTAGTTACAAGTGGAAGTTTTGCAAGTACTTCTCAAGTAACGACTGGAACAGGTATATCAGGATTAGAAGCACAAGATAAAGTAGAAGTATCATTGACTAATGAAAAAATACCTACATATGAAATTACTGTTAAGAAATTTGCAAAAGAAGAAGACACAATATTAAAAGGCGCACAATATAGAATAACTGGTGAAGGCTTAGATGAAGACGGAGAAATATATACAACAGACGAAAATGGAGAATTTACAATTCAAAATTTATATGAATATGTAGAAGGTAAAAATATTACAGGAGAATATACTTTAGAAGAAATTACACCTCCAGAAGGTTATGCTTTAGATTCTAGAAAATTACAATTTAAAGTTCAGAGAAATCAAGAAGGAGAACTTGAATTATCAGTTCTTGGAGAAAATTTCTTAAGAAATAGTTCAGTAGAAGGAAATACTGTAAATCTAGAATTAGAAGATGAACCATTATTTAAAATTTCAAAGATTGATGGTACAAGTAAATTACCAGTTGCAGATGCAAAATTTGTAATAATACAAATTAATGAAGAATATGAAGAATTAGGATATGCACAAGATATTAATGGAAATGTAATAGGAGTACCAACTCAAATTGAAGGAGAAGAAGAGGAAGTACCAATTGTTACAACAGATGAAAATGGTGTTATATCTTATGGATTAAAATCAGGATTATATAAAGCAATAGAGATTGAAGCACCAGAAGGATATGAGCTTCCAGAAAACGAAGAAGATAGAACATATTATTTTGGTATAGGAGAAAGTAAGGCACAAGAAACAACTTTTGGAACAGCATTTAATATTTCTATTTCAGGAGATTTATGGAATAAATTTGATTCTGTAGAAAAAACTGCAGATAATGGATTTATAACAGGTGGATCATTTACAAAAGAAGCTGATCTAAATAAAGATGGAAAATCAGATGTTAAGGGAACAGATTCATATTATTTCTCTGGATTCATTGCAAAATATAGTAATTCTGGAGAATTTGAATTTGCAAATTCTGTATTTACAACAGATGGTGAAACAGAAATAAATAAAGTAATACCAACAACTGATGGTGGATATGTGGCAGTAGGTAATTATAAAGGTAAAGATTTACAAGTTGGTGAAGTTAGCACAGGTTTAACAAATGATACAAATTATACAAACGCAGTAATCATTAAATTTGGAAGTAGTGGTGACTACCAATGGAGTAAAGAAGTAAAATTAGAAGATACAGATTATGATGCTACAGCTGTAACAGAAAATATATCAGGAAATATCGTAGTAGGTGTAACAACAGGATCAAATCCTATAGTTTTAGAATATTCTAGTTCAGATGGTAGCACGGTAGCTCAAACAACATTATCTGGAAACCTAGAAATATCAGACATGGATGGTTCTAATAGCCAAAATGTAATTATTGTAAGTGAAACATTAACAGATACAACAACAGGTAGAGTAGACTTCTATTCTAATGGAAGTATTACGGGAGGAAAAGCATTAGACTTTAATGCAAACGCTGTTGCAAGATTAGAAAATGGAAATGCAATAATTGTAGGAAATTATACAGGAACATCTCAATCTATAACATCAAAAGGAAATTATGATGCTATTATTGTAGAATATGATGTGAATTCAAACACTATAGTAAAGAGCAAATTTATAAGAGGAACTTTAGATGAAATAGCTACTTCAGTTGCTCCAACAGCTGATGGTGGATATTTTGTAGGTGGATATACATATAGTAGTCAAGTAGATTTTGACCAAGATGAAAGCACTTACGAAATCCCAAGTATTTCAGGAAATTCTGATGGATATGTTATAAAATATGATAGTGAAGGAAATCAAGAATGGTATAGACAAGTTGGAGGAGATAACTTAGACGAAGTAAATGCTGTGGCTGAAAGAGATAATAACGAATTCGTAGCAGTAGGATATTTTAATAGTAATTTAGTAAAGGCTGATAAAGCTGATACCACAGGTGTAAATATAGATCAATATACAGATGGATTTGGATTTAACTATGGACAAGTAGTTACAGCGCCAGAAGTTCCAGAATCTTCAGAAATAATTGTAGAAAATAACTTAAAGAAATTTAAGATAACAACAGATGTATTAGAAATTGATGGTGTAAAAGGCGGAACAATAAGTGGAGAAGATGAAACTCCATATGAAGAAGTTGAATACGGTAAAGACAGTAAAAAAGACATTATAGCAAAACCAGATGAAGGCTACAAAGTACTAAAAATAACAGTAAATGATGAAGAAATAGAATTTACACCAGAAGAAGATGGAAGTGTAATACT
>CALXVT010000054.1 GCA_944392175.1 uncultured Clostridia bacterium | reverse complement strand
ATTTGTAGGACTCGAAAAGGACGTGCCAAACGAAGTGTAGGCAAAAACAGTCCTGAGGACTGTTTTTAGGACGCGGCTTGCCGAGTCCAACAAGAGGAGCCAAAATAAAAATAGTAAGTACTTTATGTACTTACTATTTTTATTTTGGCTATGCTTATTATACTTAAACATATTAGTTAACAGCCGAGCAGCGAGGATGTTAACTGCTGAAGAAACGAGCGCTGCCTGTGGCAGATAAAGCGAGTTTTTGAAGGTGCAAAAACTATTAAAAGAAGTGTTGTTGCAACACTTCTTTTAATTAGTTTTAAACTGAAGGAGTTGGTATATTAAATATTTTCTATTGATTAAAATTCATTTCTATAATATACTTCAAATCCTCTATTGCTTTATCTATATTCATCATTCCATTTCCAATAGGATAATAAACAGGATAAACATTATAACTTTTTCCTGCAATATCTATTGGAAAACTTTGCTTTCTACATTGTGATACTGATATATTTTTATTTAATACAATAGAACTAACTTGATTTCCAAGAGTTATAATTATCTTTGGATTAATTATCTCAATCTCTTTAAATAACAAATTCAAATATTCATTAAAAACAAAATTAGGCAATACTCTTGCATCAACTTGAGTACATTTTCCAAGATTAGTTATAAAATATTTATGTTGTTCTACATCATTGTATACTAAGTCTGCAAATTTCTCGTCCCATTCTTGTGGCTTTTTTCTTTGAATATCATCATATATTTCTTTATTAAGTAGTCCTATCCTATAAAATAATTTCCATATATTTTTAGTTCCTAGCCATGGAGATCTTCTGCCTTTCCAATTAGGATCTGATGCAATATTTCTCCCAGTTGGATTCATAAAGACAAAACAAATATCTGGATTATTTATACAACCACCATTATATATTGATTTTAATTCTTTTGCACCATATTCCTGTTGTAATTTATCATATTCTGAATTCAAATCACTTATTTGCATTAATCTATACCGCCTTTTAATTTTTCTAATATAAAAAACTATACATCATAAAAATATGTAGTTTCTAAATCAGCCTCATGTACTAATAAAGCTAATGGATATTTTTTATATGCTTGACCTAATGTATTATAAAGTTCTTTTGGCTCTGTAAATCCCATGTGCCATCTTATACAATATTTCTCCTCAACTGTTAATTTAATATATTCAGAAATCATCATTACAGATTTTTCTCCATGACCGTATGGAATAGTATCATCTACAGTATAATAGGGAACTTTTTCCCATACACCTAAACTATTTTTTGCATTTCTATAATCTACTTTATAAAAATTTGCTTTACAAATATCATGTAATAATGCAATTATTATTAAACTATCTTGTGACACATTAATTTCAATTGGACAATTCTTTACTTTCTCACATAATAATTTATATACATTCAAACTATGCTCCAAAAGCCCTCCTTCATAACTTCCATGAAATCTTGTGCTTGCAGGAGCTTTAAAAAAATCTGATTTCTCTATAAAATTAATTAATTCATCCATTCCTTCTCTGTCAACGCTTCTTAATAAAGCTAAAAATTCTTCTTTCATTAGTTACCTCCTATTCTACTTTGCGTATTCTATCAAATTATGTAATATTATGCAATTAAAAATTGAATAAGAGGAAGACCAGATTATGATCTTCCTCTTTCAACCAAAATTACATTTTCCAGTAATATCATTTGCAATTTTTCCGGAACTCCATATATTTTAGCTATAAATATAGAATTCATTCCTGCCAATACATAATTATTTGAACTTACTATAACAGGTTGTTTTATCCTATCATATTCCTTATAAAATTTCTTTTGTCTCTCAAATTGTTTTCCTAACTTTGTATCAACATGTATTAAGCAGTTTAATTGCCCATTAACTTTAGCTTCAGTATATTCTTTTGGTAAATATGGAATTTTGCCTCTTTTTTTATCTTCATTTTCTTTTCTCATTTCTCGCTTTCTTGCTTCTATAGCATTATTGACAGCATTTATTTTATATATTCGTGTTTCATTTTTCTTTTTTTCGTTTTCCATTTTTGTTAATTCTAAAAATTGTTCAGCTGTATAATCTCCTTTATTTTTAGAATTACACTTTGGACAACAAGGTCGCAAATTATTTACAATCGTAGGACCTCCTATAATTGTTGGAATCATATGATCCAAAGTTATTCTTGGACGCATATCTTCTTTTTCGCCTTTTCCTCTTTTACAAGATTGGCCACAATACCAGCATCTTTCAGCTCCATAAATGCAATATGTGATTTCATACATTAAATCGAAAAAACTATTTATCCGTAAAACATACAAAATCCCATTTTTTATATATCCCATATTTCCAAATTCAATATTCTTTTTTGGAAGCTCTAAAATCATAAAAGCATCTCCTTTCGACATTTTTCTACATAATATCACACAAGATGCATATTTCCCAAGTATTTTCATATTATTTCATAAAAACTATCCTATATTTCAAATTCTTTTTCTTCACCATTCTTTATTCCACGAGATTCAAAATTACCATCTTCTGGCATTCCTTCTAAAATACAACTTAATACACTTATAACTCCATTATGAGCTACTACTAGTACTTTTTTATCAGAATATTCTTCCTTTATATCATGTACAAATTCTTTTAATCTAGCTTCATAATTCTCTAATGATTCTCCTTCAATGCTTTCAAAATCATAATTTAAATTACAATATTCTTTTTTAAAAAGCTTACCTTCCAATTTTCCATAATTTCTTTCTTTAATTCTATCATCTACTATTAATGGAACCTCTTTCTTTTCATTTATAATCTCTGCTGTATGTTTTGCTCTTTTTAGCGGAGATGTAATTATTATATCAAAATCTTCGTCTTTAAGTTTATCTCTTGTTTCCTCTGCTTGCTTAATTCCACTACTATTTAAATCATAATCTGAAATTCCTTGCATCTTTCTTATTGGACTATTTAAATCTGTTTGTCCATGTCTTACAAATTTAATCTTCATTTTTATTTCCTTTCATATAATCTTTTACTATATCTCTATATGGCTTTTCCTTTTCTCTTAAATTAATACATCCCATTCTTTTAACAAAATCATCTAATTCATCATGTAATTTTTCTTTCTCCTCTTCTGTGTTTACTAATATTTCTAATTCTATAAAACTACCTATTCCATCTATTTTATCTATCATAATATTGTATTCCGCATTGTTCATTTTTTTAGAATATGTTTTTCTATACTTTTTAAAAGAAACATATTTTAGATATCCTAATTCTGTTAATACATATTTGATATCTTCATAATCTTTTACATCAATTTTTATATTAACTTCTTTTTTACCATATTTTTCTGTCAAATCATCACTTTTAGGCTTATATGTAAGTTCTAAATAATCATCATTTATTTTTCTTGTTCTTAAACAAATCCTATTATTTACAAAAACTAAATCTTTATCTGTATAATATGTGTCTTCCTCTATTTCTTCACTTATTAATTTAAATTTTTCTACTTTAATTTTATCTAATATTTCACTATAATTATCATTTAAATGATAACTTGCTTCTAACTCTATTCTATTTGACATATTAATACCTCATTTATAAATTTTCTTCATCAATTAGTGGAATAATATTTATTACAGGTTCTTCGTATGGATGTACTTCTCTTAATCTTTTTAATACTTGTTTTAATATTTTAATATCACAAACTGTTTCTATTTTTACTTCTTCTACAACTTCTAATTTATCCTTTTCGCCTATATATGGATTTGCTCCTTCTTCTGGTATAAAAGTACCTTTTGTTATTGAATTTGTTGTACAATGTGTATAATCACCAATTACTCCTGCTCCAGCATCAAAAATTGCTTTTCTTAATTCTTCTGCATTTTCCTTTGGAACAGTTACAGTTATCAATACTTTATTAACCTCTATTTTCATATTAAAATCCTCTTTCTTTTTTATACTTTTCTACCTCATCATAAATTTCATTCCAATTATTAACTCTTGTAATTTCTTTGCTATCTATACTTGCATTCATTTTAGTTGTCATTAATATTGACTTAATACCATTATCTGTTAATTGTCTACATGTATCAAAACTATCTTCAATACATAAATCTATTCCATTTTCTTTAAAAAAAGTTAATTTGTCACTAATATGTAAATATAATTCATCATATGGAATATTAAATTTTTCTAGACTTCTTTTCGTGATTCCTTCTGTGTCGCAGTCTTTTATATTCATCAATCTTGCCGTAATGAAATATATTTCGTCTCCCTCTGATTTTAGCTTTTGTATAGTTTTATCTGCACCAGGAAGCATTGTACATTCTTCTAAAACATTTTTATAGTATTTATCAAAGAATGCAAATTTTGTTTTATCATCCCAGCCATATAAAACTTTTAAATAATATCTATCTTTTATTAATCCGAAACTATCTCTGTTAGTTGGTATTCCTGAAATTTCTTCTTCATATTTATCTGCATATTTAAGCATTGATTTTACTGTTAAAAAAGTTGTATCGTCTATATCTATTCCTATTCTCACTTTTTTCTCCCTTATTTCATATAATTTATAATTTTTAATAAAATCTCATCTTCTGTATCTTCTACTGAACCAAAATAATTTAGAGGATTTCTGTCTTCCCATTCAATATCAAATAAATTTACTTTTTTATCATATCTTGGAAATGCATGATAATGAACAAATAAATCATGCATCATCATAGCTATATAATTAAACTTTATAGCTCCAAATTTTTCTTTACATGTATTTTCATACCATTTTGTAACTTCTACAAACTCAGCAGATTCTTCTTTCGTTATGTCACTCATATTAGGAGTTTCTCTTTTAAGTGCAATAATCGTATCTCCTAATGTTACTTGTTTTTTTCTAATACAAACAATCCAATTTTTAAATTCTTTTATACATAATTCCTCTGGTCTAAATCTTTTCATAAATTCTAAATTTTCCATATGAATTCCCCCAAATTTTATTTGTTATATATTATCATACTTTTAATGCATTTTCCAGAAAAAAAAGACTCATTTCTCCATCTTATTAAGACAAAGAAATTAGTCCTTTTATTTAACAACATTTTGCAAATTATTATTTAATATTCCTATAGTATTATTACACCATAATTCTACTAATCTATCAATTGATTCTTTTGTATAAAATGAATATGGAGCTGTTGCCATAACATTTCCTTTAAAATCATTTAAAGTTTTATCATCATATATTTCGAAAGCATATCCAATCTCATTCTTTCCTGCTTTTTCCAATACTAAATTATGATTATAAATTTCTACTGGATTTATAATAATATTTATTAAATTATTTCCGCTCATCATTTCTATTCTTTCGTCTGTAATTAATTTTCTTGTTTCATCATTAGTTGCAAATGTTGGAATAATATAGTCCGCTTTCTTAAAGATTTCATCAACTTCTACTCTTTGATAACTATTTTCTTTTTTATTTTTACTCCAATATATAACTTTCATTCCTAAATTACTGCAAAGCTCTGCAATCCTTGTTCCAATAGTCCCTAAACCAATAATACCTACTGTTTTATCTCTTATTTCTGTATTTAGCATTTCATGATTATATTCCATTTTATAATTTGTTTTTATTTGAATTGGCAATTTCTTTGCTAAACACATCATCAAAAATATGGCATATTCAGCAACAGAATCAGTTGAATATTTTGGTGTATGTGTAACTATTATTCCATTATTATTGCAATACTGTGCATCAATCCAATCAAATGCAGTAGTATTTATACAAATAGCTTTTAAATTTTTTATTTTGCTTATGTGATCTTTTCTTAAATTCCAATGATACCACTCCGGATCTGCCATTAAGATTTTTTCTTCATCATCTTTTAAATATTCTGCAGAATCTAAATCAAAATAACTTTCTAAAAAAATCAATTTAGCATATTTACTTAAATTTTCAATTTGCTTTTCTGTAAAAAAGCTTCTTTCATATGTTATATAAATATTCATAAAAACACCTCTTTAAACTATCATTCCTCCTGAACAATGAAGTTCATAAATTAAGTTATTAGCTTTATATATTTGTTCTATTCCATCGAATTTTTCTATTGTTCCTGTTGTTTTGAATGTATATGTGTATCCATTATTTTCAAATTTAGCAATTCCTCTTACTGGAATAATATTTTCATCTTCTCCTACTTTCATTAAAGCAGGTCTTAAAGCCTTGTCCATTGCCTCTTCTCCAAGAGTATCGTCCAATGTAACTCCATAATAGTTCATTCCCCATATAGGCTTACTATCATCACAGTAAACAACTTCTTCTCCCATAAATTTAGTTCCACCAAAATATGTATCATGATAAATATATTTTTTATTATCTATAATTTCTTCATAGTGATAATCTGACGAACCTACTCGACTTGATTCTACTTTTTTTATATTACTATTTGCATAAGTTGATTTTTTAGCATTTATTAAAAAATTAATAAATGTATTTTTAAAATATGTATCTAAATAAAATTCATTATCATTTAACATTTTTGTAATTGATTCAAATTTATAATCTGCAAATTTTGAGCACAAGTTTAATATTTCTTCTTCATTATCATTATTTAGAACATATCTTTTTATTTCACTATTTTCTGATTTAAAAATAAATACTTTTTCTTTCCCTAAATACTCATTCCAAAATCCGTTTTGTAAGTTTTTACAAATAAATTCTTCAAATATTTTTATTTTATCATCAGGAAATGAAATACCATAATTTTCTCCATATGTTTTTATATTAAACCCGTTTTCTCTTAGCTCATTAATATCAGGTATTCCCATAACATAACTATAATTCATAATTTATCTCCTTATTTAGATTCTCTGGTAAATCTCCATTGTTTAAAATAAGTACATTTTCCTTCATCGTTTATAGAAACTTGAAAAATCCCGTCAATTTCTTGTTTTGTTTCTGATTTAGTCATTGTTCTGGTCATTTGCCAATTTACTATACATGTATTTTCATTATAAGAAATAATTTCAAATTCATAACTTATATCTTTTTGATTGTCTGCAACAATATTCCATAAATTTGTTACTTCTTCAAAATTTTGGCATGGTTTGTCTATTGGATTTTCGTAATATTCTACATTCTTATCTAATGTTTCTAATGTTCTTTTCCAATCTAATTCTTTCCATGATTCCATAAATTCTTTTGTCCACTTTTCATATTTTTCTTTTAACATATTATTCCTCCTTATATATTTTTTTCTATTATTTCTCCTAACTCTTCATATTTATCTGTAAAAGAATGGTCAGCTCCTTTTATAATTTGAATATTGCATTCTTTTATATTGTTTTTTAAATATCCTTTTACAATTTCTATATCTTGTGTTAATACACATTCATCCATATCTCCAAATACGACTAAAACTGGAATGTTGATGTTATTTAATTCTTTGCTTTTACTATTTACTCCTTCTCTATATCTTATAAAATCTGTTTCTGTATTTGGTAGAAAATCATAATAATATGTTCCTGCTGAAATTTTTCCATTACCATTTAAAGAAAAATCAAGCATTTGGGTAAGTTTTCCTTCTTTAACTAATCTAGCTGATTCACTTTTTAAATTATTATATTCGTCTTCTGATAAATATTTCTTACATTCCTCTTGTATATCACATGGTCCTAATAATACAAGTTTTTTAATAGCTTTATCTTGTTTTTTATTATAGTAATAAATTACTTTATTACATCCATAGCTATGTCCTTGTAGAATAATTTCATTATATCCTTTTTCTTTTGCAAAATTGATTGCACCTTCTATATCTAGCAAACAATCTTTAAATCTTTCGTGACAACCACCTATTACTTTAAATTCATTTCCTTGTAATAACTCTGCAACAAAATTAGTTCCTCTATTATTAAAAGTCAATAAACTAATTCCTTTATTTGTATATGTTTTAGCTAAAATGTCTATAAAACGGTTCTCATAGAAACTTCCACATAGTCCATGAACTTCAATAACTATAGCATTAGTTTTTTCTTCTGGTTCGTATAAAATTCCTGGCATTTCTATTCCATCAATAGAATTCATTCTAATTAATTTTTGCTCCATTAATACCAACCTCCTGTTACTATATCCTACAATAAATCTATTCTCTTTTATTCTATGTGCATTATATATAATTTTTTTGTTAAAATCCAGTAAATGTTGGAAATAATAAGAATTAATAGGCTAAAGCTCCTTCAGTTTTAAACTATAAAAAGCAATGTTAAAACTAACATTGCTTCTTTCAATAATTATAAGTCAATAACATCTAAATCATCTGGAACAAATATATTTCCATTAAAATATTTTCTTGCTTCTTCTGTATAAAGCTTTTTTCTATCTTTTAAATTATTATCACTGGCATGATACAATACTAAATTTTTTATATTTAAACTTGTTGCAATCTCTGAAGCTGTTTTAACAGTTGAATGCATTTTTTCGTATGGTTTAAAAATATCAGCTTCTGAATCCATGCACATTGCTTCATGTAATAACCAATCTGTATTTATTACTTCGTCTCTTAATTGTTCATCAAATGTTTCGTCACCTAAAAATACAAATTTCTTTCCATTTTCTAATGTAGTTTTAAATCCGAATTGTCTATCTTTTTTAGCGTGTACATCTAAAAATTTAATATTATAATTTAAAATCTTTACTTCTTCTTTATCTTCTACTATCTTAAATATAATTCTATTATCAATAAATTTAGTAAATTTTTGAGGTAATACTTCAAACATTATTTTTCTTATTGTACTTTCTAATTCTTTATGCATGTAAACAATAAGATTCCCATCATAATTATCACTATCAAAAAATTTTTGGGCATATCTTATAATCCAAAACATACCTAAAATATGATCTGTATGTTTATGTGACAAAATAATATTATGAATTCTTCTAAAATCAATTTTTGCATCTCTTAATTGTTTTATAATTTGTAGTCCTCCACCCGTATCTACTAATATATGTTCTCCATCATTATTTTCTAACGTAAAACAAGTATTGTAACAATCTAAAGTCATTGCATTACCTGTTCCTAAGATATTTAATTTTTCCATATAATTTATCCTCCAAAAAATATAACAATATTTACAATAACATAATTTTTTTATTTATATCATATATTTAAGATAAAAACAATTATAAATGTAATCATTTTACTTAAACAAAAAATAACAGATATATACTTTGTACATATCTGCTACTTTTGGCTCCTTTGCGAGAGACGTTTTCGAAAAGTCTGTAGCAAAAAAGGTTACTTATTTCCGTTTCAAATGTAGTTATAGCAATATATTGCAAGAATTGTATGCACGAGTTGGTAATTTTTTGCTACACCTGTTGTTTATAATTTAACATAATTTTTAAAATATTGCAAGAAACTATTTAACTTTTTTTATGTAGGTTTGTCAAACATATGTCACACTTTATTGAAATCACTAGCTTTGAAATACCCGTTTCCCACTTTTTGAACTT
>CALXVT010000053.1 GCA_944392175.1 uncultured Clostridia bacterium | reverse complement strand
AAAGCAACAGGAGAAAATGAAATAGATACAGGCTATGTAATATATGAGGGAACAGAAGAAGTAAACGATGAAAATGTAGAAGAGGCACAAAAAACAAGAAACCAATATGTATGGATACCAGTACCAGATATAAGCAAATTTTATGGAACAGATGAGAATGGAAAGAAATGGGGAAAGCTATATGAATTTACAACAAGTACAGGAAATAATATAGATCCTATAACAGGTGCGAAGCCACTTAATTGGAGTGAAAGTGATGGGATTATTAAAATAAATAACAGTTCAAGTTATAGAGAGCCTGATATAGATAAGACATATGATGATACGGATTCTATATTAAAATTGAAATATAACAATAAAAAGAGACATGAATTTTTAATAGAATTAGAAGAAGATTTTAACAAAATGATAATGAGTGTAGAAAAATATAGAGGTTTCTATGTTGGTAGGTATGAGACAGGAAATTTAAGCTCAGATATTCCAGTAATAGTCAAGAGCAACTCAGATATTAGCGGAATAAATTTAAATGGAAGATGGTTTAAAGGAATAGAAAAAATAAAGTCATTAGGAAAGGAAAATGAAAATATAGAAACAGGGATAATATGGGGATGTCAATGGGATAGAATTCTGAGCTGGCTTGTAGAGAGTAAGAATAGAACCATATCACAAATATGCAATTCAATTGATTGGGGAAACCATCAAGGAGATTGGGGAGCAAAGAAAGTAACTGGATACAGTGAAGACTGGAAAGTAGCGAATATCTATGACTTTTCGGGAAATATGAATGAATGGACTATGGAAGCAGCATCTTATGGAGGTAGAGTAACACGAGGCGGAACTTATTATAATTCTATAGAGGGTGTAAGTAGTCGTTTGACAGATCGAGCAACTGCTTGGAATTCTTATGGAGTTAATGCTGGATATAGAGCAATGTTATATATAAAATAAATTAAAAATAATAGGTAATAATTTCAAAAATGAAAATATTACCTATTTACTTTTTTTATTTGTTACCATATAATTATAAAAGAAACAAGAAAAATTAGGAGAAAAAGGATGCAAAACATAAAAATAGATAGAAACGCCGAAAGCATTGGCGTTGTATATATACACACACACAAGTACGTTTAGAGAAATAAAAAGGGTAGCAAATGAGGCTACTCTATATTGCGTAGAAAACAGGATGACTGTAGTACTATACGTAAAAAGATAGTGCAAACGGTACATCCTGTTTTTTTGCGTGCAATTTTTTAATACGGAAGATTAAGGAGGAATTTGAATGCAAAAGAAAAGAAGTATAAAAATAATATCTGTAGTACTAATAGCAGTGCTAATTTGTTTATTAATAATCTATTCAAAAAATGATAGTAAAGTAGTATTAGCAACAACAAAAGAATTTAATTCAGAAAATTTACAAGATAATGAACATATGCATGTTGAAGCTGATAGCAGTGGAGACAAAGTACCAGTACCAAATGGATATGTAGGAAGTAAAGCAACAGGAGAGAATGAGATAGATACTGGTTATGTAATATACGAAGGAGAAGAAGAGGTAAACGACAGTAATGTAGAAGAGGCACAAAAAACAAGAAACCAATATGTATGGATACCGGTACCAGATGCAAGCACAATGTATGGAACAGATGAGAATGGGAAAAAATGGGGAAAGTTATATGAATTTACAACATCGACAGGTGATAATATAGATCCAGTGACTGGAGCAAAGCCACTTAATTGGAGTGAAAGTGGTAAAGTTATGAAAATACAAAACGGATGGATTTATAGAGAACCAGATATTTCTATAGAATTTGATAAAGATGTTAATTTAAAACTAATAAACGTATATGCTGATAAGACACATGAATTCTTAAATAAACTAGAACAAGAATTTAATAGTATGATAGAAAGTGTAAAAAAATATAGAGGTTTTTATATAGGAAGATATGAAACAGGCAGTTTGAGCAAAGAAAAATCTGTAGTATTAAAAGGAAATATAGATATAAATAACCAAAAGTGGGATATAATGTATAATAAATGTAAAAATTTAAAGAATAATGGTACAAATGTAGAAACTGGAATAATATGGGGAAGTCAATTAGATAGAACGTTAATATGGTTGATTGAAAGTGGAAATAAAACGAAAGAAGAAATATGTAAAGATTCAACAAGTTGGGGAAATCATAAAAATGCTCAATTTGATTATGAAAATACCGATGGAAAAATTGTTACAAAAACAGCTAATTCTGCCATTAAAATACCGACGGGAAGTAGTGAATATACTAAGGCAAACAATATTTATGATTTAGTTGGAAATATGAATGAATATTCTATGGAGTCAGCTACCAAAAATACTAGAGCAAGGAGAGGTGGAAATTATTATGCAAATGGGGATATAGCAAATAGATTTGAAAGAGAAACCAATGATTTATATTCAAAATTTGAATTCCTACGGTTGCCGAGCAATGCTGTACATCAAATAGCCTAGTAAAATTAAAATAAATATAAACTAAACAAAAAATATCCAAAAAAGTGCAAAAACTAATCAAAAACAAACAATGCACTTCAAAATGGATATTTTTTCTTTTTCTTTATTCGTTGGAATTGACTTGAATTACTAAATAGTATAAAATGGAACAGAGGTGAAAACAATGGGAAAGCCGATTGTGGCAATAATAGGAAAACCAAATGTTGGAAAATCAACATTTTTTAATTACATAATAGGAAAAAGAATTTCCATAGTAGAAGATACTCCAGGAGTTACAAGAGATAGAGTATATGGAGAAGCAAACTGGAGAGGAAGAACTTTTACATTAATAGACACTGGTGGTATAGAGCCAGAATCAAATGATGAGATTCTTGTTCAAATGCGTAATCAAGCAAATATTGCAATAGACATAGCAGATGTAATAATTTTTATGACAGATATTAGACAAGGTGTTACTGCTGCAGACCAAGATATTGCAATAATGCTAAAAAAATCAAAAAAACCAGTAGTATTAGTTTGTAATAAATCTGATTCTTTTGGAAAAGTAGAAGATGAAATATATGAATTCTATAATCTAGGACTGGGAGATCCTTATGCAGTTTCAGCAGCAAATGCAAAAGGTATTGGAGATGTTTTAGATGCAATATATGAAGAATTTCCAGAAGATAATGAAGGTGAAGTAATAGGTACAGAAATTAAAGTTGCAGTTATAGGAAAACCAAATGTAGGTAAATCTTCATTAATAAATAAAATATTAGGAGAAAATAGAGTAATAGTAAGTAACATTGCAGGCACTACTAGAGATGCGATAGATTCAGAATTTGAAAACGAACATGGAAAATATGTTTTTATTGATACGGCAGGAATAAGAAGGAAATCTAAAGTAAATGAAAATATAGAAAGATATAGTGTAATGAGATCAAAACTTGCAATAGAAAGAGCAGATGTATGTTTATTATTAATAGATGCAACAGAAGGAGTAACAGACCAAGATACAAAAATTGCAGGAGAAGCTCATGAGTCTGGAAAAGGTGTAATTATTGTTATAAATAAATGGGATGCATTAGAAAAAGATAATGGAACTTTAGAAAAATACAAAAAAGAAGTTTATGAAAAATTGTCATATTTATCATATGCACCAATTATATTTATATCAGCAAAAACTGGTCAAAGAATAAATAAATTATTTGAAATGATTAATTTAGTAGCAAGCCAAAATGCAATAAGAATACCAACAGCAACATTAAATCAAATAATAAATGAGGCTGTTGCAGTAAGACAACCACCAACAGATAGAGGACGTAGATTAAAAATATTATATGCAACACAGGCTTCAACAAAACCACCAACATTTGTAATATTTGTAAATGTTAAAAAATTATTTCATTTCTCTTATCAAAGATATTTAATGAATCAAATTAGAAATGAGTTTGGTCTAATTGGAACTCCAATAAGATTTATAGTAAGAGAAAAAGGAAAAACTATAGAAACCAAATAAAGGAGAGGGATAATATGGAATATGTAATTATGGCAATAGTAGCTTATTTAATAGGAAGTGTCAATTTTTCTATTTTAATTAGTAAAAAGAAAGCAGGATATGATATTAGACAAAAAGGTAGTGGAAATGCTGGAACAACAAATATGTTAAGAAATTTAGGTAAAAAATATGCAGCTATAACATTAATTTGTGATATACTAAAAGGACTAGTTGCAATAGTTATTGCCATAATTGTAGGAAAAATAATGAAAGATTCTAATGGAGCATTACTAGTACAAATTGCAGGAATTGCAGTAGTAATTGGACATACATTCCCAATTTTCTTCGGATTTAAAGGGGGAAAAGGTGTTGCAACATCTCTTGGAATATTATTATTAACAAATTGGCAAATTGGTTTAATTTGTTTAGTATTTGGAATTGTTATAATAGCTTTAACAAGAATGGTATCTATGGCTTCACTTGCTGCAGCAATATTATTTCCTGTATTAACATTGTTTATAGGCGCTGAATATTACATTGTACCTGGAACGGGATTAGGAAATGGATATTTCATCTATAGTGTAATATTAGCAGTAATTGTTGCATTTAATCACAGAGAAAATATAAAACGTATCCTTAATGGTACAGAAAATAGAATTAGTTTTAAATAAGGAGTGGGACAAATGAAAAATATAGGAATAATAGGAAGTGGAAGCTGGGGCGTTGCCCTAGCTATTCACTTAGCAAAAATAGGACACAAGATTAGAATTTGGTCTTTTGCTAAAGAAGAGGCTGATCTAATAAATAATGAAAGAAAATGTAAGTTTTTACCAAAAGTAACATTACCAGAAGGAATAGAATGTAGTACAAGTTATAAAGATGTCATAGAAAATTCAGAAATATTATTACATGTAACACCATCAAAATTTACACGTAGTACAGTAAAAGAATATAAGCAATATGTAACAAATCAACCAATAATTATTTGTTCAAAAGGTTTTGAAAAAGAAACTTTATTACCATTAGATGAAGTAATTCAGCAAGAAATGCCTAATGCTAAAATAGGTGTACTTTCTGGACCTAGCCATGCAGAAGAGGTTTCTATAGGAATACCAACAGTAATGGTCGTAGCTTCAAAACATGATGATATATTATTTGATATTCAAGATAATTTCATGTCACCAGAATTTAGAATTTATACTTCTAGAGATGTAAGAGGAGTAGAAATTGGTGGAGCATTTAAAAATATAATAGCTTTTTGTGCTGGTGTTGCTGCTGGAATAGGATTAGGAGATAATTCTTTTGCAGCACTAATAACAAGAGGATTAGGAGAAATTACAAGACTTGGTGTAAAACTTGGGGGAGAAAAGGATACTCTTTATGGTCTTAGTGGTTTAGGAGATTTGATAGTTACATGTCTTAGTGAACACAGTAGAAATAGAAGAGCTGGTAAATTAATCGGACAAGGTAAAACAATAGAAGAAGCTAAAAAAGAAGTTGGAATGGTAATAGAAAGTATAGATAATATAGAAGCAGCATATGAACTTTCAAAAATCCACAATGTAGAAATGCCAATAGTTGAAGGTGTTTATGATATTTTATATCATGGACTAGATCCAAAAGAAGCAGTTACAATGCTAATGACTCGTGACAAAAAATTTGAATAAAATTTTTTAGTAAGAATAAAATAATATTGGAGTGCTTAGTGGGAAAAAATTGTTTTTTCACACTAAGGTTACAATCGCTTTCGCCATCAAAATTTTTACGAATTTTGAGATGGCTAAGAAAAACCTCTTTTATTCTCGCAATTTAGAGGTTTTAATTAGAACATTGTTAGAGAATATAATTGCTCGAATGGAGGTTTTTATTATGGATATTATTAATAAAATTGGAAAAAAAGCTACAGAAACATATAAAATGACAGCAGAGAAAACAGGGAAAATAGCAAAAGAAGCAAAGTTAAAAATGGAAATAAATAATTATAATTCAAATGTACAAGAGTTATACACAGAAATAGGCAAAAAAGTATATTTAAAATACCACGAAGAAGAGGAAATAACTTTAGATGATATTAAAGACGAATTGAATAAAATTGATACAATAACAGAACAAATTGATAAGGCAAATGATGAAATAATGAAATTAAAAGATAAAGTTAAATGTAAAAATTGCTCTTTTGAAATGGATGAAGATTTTAAATATTGCCCAAACTGTGGAGCAAAAAATGATAATTAAAAGTATAATTTATACAAATAAATCCCTATATCAATTTGATATAGGGATTTTAAGAAGGAGGATAAAATGAAATTAGTAATACAAAGAGTAAAAAATGCAAAAGTAGAAGTAGAAAATAAAATTGTGGGAGAAATAGACAAAGGATTTATGGTTTTATTAGGAGTAAAAAAAGGAGATACAACAAAAGAAGCTGATTATTTAGCAAGAAAACTATGTAATTTAAGAGTTTTTGAAGACGAAAATGAAAAAATGAATTTATCTTTAAAAGATGTAAATGGTGAATTATTAATAGTATCACAATTCACATTATATGGTGATGCTAAAGAGGGAAATAGACCAAGTTTTATAGAAGCAGAGTTACCAGAAAAAGCAAATGAATTATATGAATATTTTATGGAAAAGTGTAAAGAAAACGGAATAGAAAAAGTTAAAAATGGAGTTTTTGGAGCACATATGGATGTTAGTTTAACTAATGATGGACCAGTAACAATTTTAATAGAAAAATAGTTAGCAATTAATATGATTTAATTAAAACAAGATAAAAGACGAAATGCATAATAAAGAAACAAGAGTGATTAGTATGGAAATCGCTCAAATAGATATCGTATAAGTAAATCAGCATTAGAATCAGTAACATTTATCAAAACACCGGGATCAAGTGAAATCCACATACCAAGTTGATATTTTTCGTTATTATCAATAAAACATCCTATAATATCAACCATTTCTATAGGATTTTGATATTCCTTAGACCAAGAAAGTAGAGAAGAAAAATCTACTTTATTTTGGTAAAAAGCTTCTAAAAATTTATTTATTTCATTTTCTTTAGTACTATATAAGTTAACACTTGCAAGCATAAAAACCTCCACATTATTAGTATTTCATAAAAATAAAGAATATATACAATGTATATAAACATAAAAACAGGAAATAATATGAAAAAATGTATTTGGAGGAAATATGTTAAAAAGAAAATTAAATAAATATATTATAGTCATATGCATGATTTTGATGACTTTAGGTATTTCAGGTTGTTCATATCAACAAACAGATGAAGAAAAACTAAAGGAAAAAAATATAGCAGAACTACAATATTTAGATGATTACTTGTTAGTAATGCTTAATAATATGAATAATATAAGTTTAAAAGAATATGATATGATTGTTGAAGAGAGTAATGAAAATGTTAATGAAATTTCAAAAGAAGATGATGATACTACAAATAATTCAGTAAATTATGAAATATTTTCTAATATGGTTTTAACAAATAATAAAGAATTTAGTTGGAACACAATAAAAACACAAGTAGAAAGGTTAAATACAAGCTGGCCAACTATATTAGTAGATTTGCAATCAGCAAATGTTGATAATAATAAATTAATAGAATTTAGTAATACAATAAATACTTGTGTTGGATTTATAAAAAATGAAGATAAAATTAACACGATGCAAACATTAGCAAAATTGTATGAATTAATTCCAGAATTTATGCAGTTAATTGAAGAGGATGAGAATAGTATAGCAATAGCAAAAACTAAAAAAGATGTTATATATGCATATATAAATATAGAATTAGATAAATGGGATGATATAACCAATTATTTAGATATGGCAATAAAAGATTTTGAGCCAGTTCTAAATAATTCTGGAGAATCTGAAAAAAGATATAATATAGAAAAGGTAAATATTTTGATGCAAGAATTTAAAAATGCGGTTGGAAATAAAGATAGAGATTTATTGTATATGAAATATAAAGATACAATGGAAGAGCTTACAGTATTTTAGAGGAAAATCGGGAAAATCCTTTTTTCCTCTTTTTAAAATATAATGTATAGTCTCTTTTTTTTTTGAAAAAATGTGATATAATTGCATAGCACTAAGCAAAATGTTAATTTAGATAAAAACATAAATGAAATACAAAATTAAGGAAAAGGATGTTAAATATGTATATAGGATATAATGAAGTAGAAAAATTTTTTAGATTTTTATATGAAAAACCAAATCTTATTACTTTTGAATTTGATTATATAATTGATAGAAATCAAGGGGAATACGCAAATGATGGAGTAATATATTATACTGAAAATATTGCAAGATTAATGAGAACTCAAGCATTTAGAAGAATGAGTAAAATTTTTCAATTAGGAACGAAATTTCTAGGAAATAGTAATTTAAAACATTCTAGAGCAGAACATAGCAAAGGAACATATGCAAGAACATTAGAATTATGTATGCACCTTTTAGAAGATAAAAATATATCAGAAATTATAAAAAAACATCATTACGAAAAATATATTGTGGCAGAATTAATAAGAGGATTAACACATGATATTGGACATGGCCCATTTTCACATACAATGGAAACAATATGTAATTTACCTAAAGGATTCCATGAAGATATGGGAAAAAGGATAATCAAAGAAAATGAAGAAATCAATGAAGCTTTAAATAGAATATGGCCAGATATGCCAAATCTACTTGATGAAGTAGAAGAAAGAGATTTTTTAGGATTAAATATTTTGTTTGAAGGGCAAATAGATGTTGATAGAGGAGATTTTTTGGCTAGAGATAGCAGGGCATTTGGGCTAAAAGACGATAATTCAGAAGAAATTACTGACTTATTACAAAAAGTAAGTATAAAAAAAGTGACTATAAACGGAAAATGCAAATTAGTTCCTGTATTTTCAAGTGAATGTTTACCAGAAATTGAGAAAGTTTTAGATGCGAGATTTAATAACTATCAAAAATATTATTTTTCTTCAACTGGCAAATTACTTGAACATTTGTATAAAGAATTTTCAGAAGAATTATTAAATTCAGATGAAGAATATCCTTTAAAAACTTTTTTGGAACATAATTATAACAAAAAGCCAGATGAGGTTGATTTAGATGAATACATAAAATATGATGATATAGAATTCTTAAAAGGAATAATCGAAGTATATGACAATACGAAAGATGAAAAATTAAGGAATTTGGCAAGAACATGTATTCCTGATGCAGATAGTTTATATCCTTTATATTATGGATTAATGGTAACTAAAGAAAATATGAATGAAGATGGAAATATAAAGCTTTCGCGTGAAGATTCAAGATTTTTTGATAGGATATCTGAATTTAAAGGTGGAACTACAATTGAGTTAATAAACAAAAGATATATAAATCAAAAATGCGAAAATAGAAAAGATTTAAAATATAAATTAAAGGAAATTATGGAAATTATTAATCCTGATGAAAGCTGTGATATGAAAGATTATGGAATTACATTTGATGTATCTAAAAATAGTTTGTATAAGAGTGACGCAGGAGAGGATATATATGTAGAAGATGAAGATGGAAAAGTCTATACATATGATAAACATCCAAAAAGAACAATGCCACTTAAAAAGTTTACAAATGTAATATTAATTATAGATAGAGAAAAGCTAAAAGACAAATTAAAAGATCCAGAAAAAATAGCTCAAATTGAAGATATAGCAACGAATAGAAGGAAAGAAGCAAGATAAAAGATGAAAAACAGATAGAAGAAAGAAGTTAACTTGACTTTTTATAGAAAAATGTTAAAATAAATAAGAGTAAATTAGACAGTCGCGTATAGCAAGGCCGAAAGGCAGCGTACGAGGAAAGTCCGGGCTCCATAGAGCAATGATGCTGGATAACGTCCAGTGAGGGAAACCTTAAGAAAAGTGCAACAGAAAATAACCGCCAACTTTGTTGGTAAGGATGAAAAGGCGAGGTAAGAGCTCACCGCAGATATGGTGACATATCTGGCTGTGTAAACTCCATCTGGAGCAACACCGAGACTGAGGGATAAGACTGCTCGTCGTCCTCTTATTGGTGGCTTGAGCCATATGGTAACATATGGACTAGATAAATGACTGTCCACGA
>CALXVT010000052.1 GCA_944392175.1 uncultured Clostridia bacterium | reverse complement strand
ATTTAATTATTTATTTAATTAATTTATTTAATTAATTTATTTATTTAATTAATTTATTTATTTAATTTATTTATTTATTTAATTTATTTAATTAATTAATTATTTATTTTAATTTATTTTAATTATTTTATTTGATTATTTATTTAATTATTTAATTATTTATTTAATTAATTTATTTAATTAATTTATTTATTTAATTAATTTATTTATTTAATTTATTTATTTAATTTATTTATTTATTTAATTTATTTAATTTATTCTAATCATTTAATTAATTTAATCCTTTATTTCCGTAAAATAATAAATTAATTATTTTTTTTAAATATATAATAAAAATTTATTTTTAAATAAAATATAATTTTTTTTAATAAAAAATATATTTTTTCTATTAAAATTTATTAATAAATTTAATATTTTTTGTATTTTCTTTTCAAAATTGCTTTTAAGCTTTAATAGTACTTTATATGTAAAATTACATTATTCTTTATTTTAAATTCCTTAAATTGCATTCTCGTGCGTCATTTTTTTGCTTTTTGGATTGAATTTCAGGAAGCTTTATCAATATAAAACTATAAATTTTTTATTTTAAATTTTAATTAAATAATAATTTATAAATTTAATTTTATTAAAAAAAATAAATAATATTATTTTTAAAAAATATTATTTATTAATTTTCATAAAACTTTATTATATTTATACAAAAAAAGATACTAACTATAAGTTAGTATCTTTTTGGCGGAGAATGAGGGATTTGAACCCTCGCGGCCCCTTACGAAACCCTAACGGTTTAGCAAACCGTCCCCTTCAACCACTTGGGTAATTCTCCATTAAGTGCTCTACGCTATATCTTTACTATTTGATAAAAAAAATGGCGGAGAGGGTGGGATTCGAACCCACGGTAGGCTACAAACCTACGCCAATTTTCAAGACTGGTGCCATAAACCAACTCGACCACCTCTCCGTGTCGTTACAGACAATATATATATTAGCATATTGGAGTTAGAATGTCAATACAAAATTTACATTTTAACTCCAATCTTTAATTAAAATCTATTTATCTGATATTTTATACTCTGATGAAGCAATTGCTTTATCTATAGCTTCTTGTTCCCTATCTGAAATAGTATATTTAGATTGTCCATTTATAATTGGTTTAGCATAAATATTTGACATTTCTCTAGAATATATTCCATTCAATACCACTCCATTATTATCATCATTCAATAAAGCTAAAGCAAAACTTAAATCACTACCTGTATCTTTAAAAGCATTATATCTTACGATACCTATTTTTTTGATTGATTTACTTAGTTCTTTTTCTAAATTTTCACAATATTCAATAATTTCTTTATTAGTATTTTCTACTTTTTCCACTTTGTTTATGTATACTTTAATATCTTCTTCTATATTATCTCCTTTTCCTAATTTTTTTAGAAAAGTAGCATATTTCTTGTTTATTGATTTTAGTTTTATAGAATTTCCAATAAATAAAATAAGTAGTATTATGTTTACTATTATTATTCCTAAAATTACATATTCATTATTAAGCATCTCTAAAAATTGTTCCATTGTTACCTTCTTTCTACTTTTTAATTAAGTCTAATATTCTCTCCAAATCATCATTATTACTGTATTCTATTATTATTTTACCTTTTCTTTTACCAGCATCTAATTTTACTTTTGTACCGAAAAAATCTCTAAAAGATGTTTCTATATCTCTATAAATAGGCTCATATTTCCTATCTCTATTAGTCTTTGTCTTATTTCTAGCCATTTTCTTTTCTGCTTCTCTAACACTATCTCCAGATTCAATTATATATAATGCCATAGCATATTGTTTATCTTTATCAGGAACTGCCAAAATAGATTTACAATGTCCTTCTGTTAATTTTCCTTCTAACGCTAATTGTATAACTCTTTCATCTAGGTTTAGAATTCTAACAGTATTAGCTATACTACTTCTAGCTTTTCCTAATATATCTGCTACTTTTTGTTGTGTTAATCCATAATCATCCATTAAGCTTTTTATTCCCATTGCCTTTTCAATTGGATTTAAATCTTCCCTTTGGATATTTTCTATTAATGCAATTTCCTTATTTCTTCTTTCGTCATCTTCTCTAATAATTACTGGTATTTCTGTCATTCCAGCCTTTTTACAAGCTCTCCATCTTCTCTCTCCAGCAACAATTTCATAGTATCCTTCTTTTTTTGAAACTATTATTGGTTGCAATAATCCATATTCTTTTATTGAGTTAGCAAGCTCTTCCAATGATTCTTCATCGAATTTTTTTCTAGGCTGATCCCTATTTGGCTCTATATCAATCAATTTAAGTTTTTGTATTTTTTCTCCTGCTTGCATTTCTTCTTCTTTTTTTTCTTCCTCAACAGTACTTGCAAATAGTGCATCAAGTCCTTTTCCTAATCCAGTCATTTTAGCCAATTATATCACCCTTTCTTTATTATTTTTCTTCATTATTTCTTTTAATAAATTCTTTAGATAATTTATCATATGCCTTAGCACCTTTAGATTTAGGATCATACATTATAATAGGCATTCCATAACTAGGTGCTTCACTTAATTTAACATTTCTTGGAATTACAGTTTTATATACTTTGTTTTCAAAATACTTCTTAACTTCACGTACTACTTGATTTGCAAGATTTGTTCTTAAATCATACATTGTAAGTACAGCACCTTCTATATAAATTGATTTATTAAGATGTTTTTTTACAATATTAATAGTATTCATTAATTGTCCTAATCCTTCTAATGCAAAGTATTCACATTGTACCGGAATAAGAACACTATCTGATGCTGTAAAAGCATTTAATGTTATTAATCCTAATGATGGTGGACAATCTATTAAAATATAATCATATTCATCTTTTATCTTATCTAATTGTTCTTTTAGTCTTAACTCTCTTGAAACCATTGATACTAGCTGAACTTCCGCACCTGCTAGATTTATATTTGATGGACAAACGAAAAGTTTATTTACATTAGTTGGTTGTATTACTTCATTTATGTCAACTTCGTTCACCAATACATCATATGTAGACAATTCGCATTCTTTATCTACTCCCACAGCACTTGTAGCATTTCCTTGTGGGTCTGCATCAATCATTAAAACCTTTTTTCCTCTACAAGCTAATCCTGCACTTAAATTAACTGTTGTAGTTGTTTTTCCTACTCCACCTTTTTGATTAGCTACTGATAGTATTTTTCCCAATTTTATTCCTCCTAACGTAAGATAATAGTGCATTTTACACATTTGTGAAATTTTTATTGAGTATATTTATTTATAGACAATAAAATTGACATATTAATCATATAAAAATATGGTTAATATGTCAATGAAATTTACGAATATTTTTAATTATTTTTCATGTTTAACAAATTGGCTCTTTGCTTGGTTTACCAGCCTTTCTAGGGAATTCTTTCGGCGTTTTTTCTATTTTTCTTAATATAATTATATTCCTTAAATTATCTGTTTCTGCAAGATTAAAATTATCTATTTTTTCTATTTTTCCCCCTAGTATTTTTATTGCTTTTTTGCTATTATTTAATTCTTCATCTATATTAGAACCTTTCATAGATATCGCTATACCATTCTTCTTTACAAATGGCAACATATATTCAGATAATGTACTTAAATTAGCTACTGCTCTTGATGTTACTATATCGAATTTTTCTCTATAATTCCTATTTCTTGCTAATTCTTCTGCTCTAGCATGTATTGCTTCTATATTACTTAATTTTAATTCTTCAATAACATTATTTAAAAATATTATTCTTTTGTTAAGAGAATCCATTAATGTTATTTTTAATGAATTATTAAGTATTTTTAATGGTATTCCAGGAAATCCAGCTCCTGTACCTATATCTATAATACTGCTATTATCCTTTATATACTTTAATATTGTTCCGCAATCAACAAAATGCTTTAAAATTATATCATTTTCTTCTGTTATCGCTGTTAAATTAATTTTTTCATTCCATTCTAATAGCAAATTCATATAATTATAAAAATCATTAACTTGTTTGTCTGTTATTTCTATATTTATTTTTTTCATAGTATCTTTTAATTTTTTTGAAAATTCTTCTTTTTCCATATTTATCTCCTAATTATTTTCTTTTTAATTGCTCTAAATATATAAGTAATACAGATATATCAGCCGGTGAAACACCTGATATTCTTGAAGCTTGGCCTACTGATCTTGGTCTTAATTTTGAAAGTTTTTGTCTTGCTTCTAATCTAATTCCACCAATTGCTTCATAATTAATATCTTCTGGTAATAATTTATTTTCTAATTTTTTTGCTTTTTCCACTTGTGCATTTTGTAATTTTATATATCCTTCATATTTAATTTGAATTTCTACTTCTTCTTTAACTTGTTCACTTAATTCTGGTCTGTCATCATCAATTTCTTCTAACATTTTATATGTTAATTCTGTTCTTCTAAGTAATTCAGCTAATTTCACACCATTATCTATAGGTGATGAATTATGCTCTTTAAGGAATTTATTTACTTTTTCTGTTGGTTTTATCACTTTTTTATTAATTCTTTCTTTTTCTTGCTCAATTTTTTCTCTCTTTTCGCAAAATTTCTTATATCTTTCATCAGAAATCAATCCAACTTCATGTCCTATATCAGTTAATCTTAAATCTGCATTATCTTGTCTTAATAATAATCTGTATTCAGCTCTAGAAGTCATCATTCTATATGGTTCATTTGTTCCTTTTGTTACTATATCATCTATTAATACACCAATATAAGCATCATATCTATGTAATATTATTGCATCTTTTCCCTGAAGCTCTCTTGTCGCGTTTATCCCTGCTATTAATCCTTGGCAAGCAGCTTCTTCATATCCTGAAGTACCATTAGTTTGTCCCGCAAAGAACAATCCTTGAATTCTTTTATGTTCCAATGATGGTTTTAATTCTAATGGATTTATACAATCATATTCTATTGCATATGCTGATCTTGTAAATTCTGCGTGTTCTAAGCCAGGAATTGTTCTATACATTGCAATTTGTACATCTTCCGGAAGAGAAGAACTCATTCCTTGAATATACATTTCCTCCGTATCTAATCCAACAGGCTCTACAAATATTTGATGTCTTTCTTTATCTGCAAATCTTACAACTTTATCTTCTATTGATGGACAATATCTAGGCCCTGTCCCTGATATTTCTCCTGAATATAAAGGTGATCTATCCAGATTTTTTCTTATTATTTCATGTGTTTTACTGTTTGTATAAGTTAAATAACAAGGAACTTGTTCAATATTTATTTCTTTATCCATAAAAGAAAATGGAATACTATTTTTATCTCCTTCTTGGATTTCCATTTTAGAAAAATCAATAGTCCTTCTATTTATTCTAGCTGGTGTACCAGTTTTAAATCTTACGATCTTGATTCCTAAATCTTTTAAACAATCTGAAAGTTCATTTGCTGGAAATACACCATCAGGTCCACTTTCCTGAGAAAATTCTCCCATAAATATCTTTCCTTTTAAATATGTACCAGTAGATACTATTACTGATTTTACTTTATATACAGCACCAACTGTTGTTTCTATGCTTACTACCTTATCATTCTCTACATTTATTTTTGAAACTTCTGCCTGTTTTAAGTCTAAATTCTCTTGTTTTTCTAATGTGTGCTTCATTTCCATTTGATATTTCTTTCTGTCAGCTTGAGCTCTTAAAGAGTGAACAGCTGGTCCTTTAGATGTATTAAGCATTCTTATTTGAATTAATGTTTTATCTATGTTTTTTGCCATTTCACCACCAAGTGCGTCAATTTCCCTTACAAGATGTCCTTTTGATGTTCCTCCTATATGTGGATTACATGGCATATTTGCAACTGCCTCTAGACTTATAGAAAACATTACTGTCTTCATTCCTAATCTAGCCGTTGCTAATGCTGCTTCACATCCTGCATGTCCAGCTCCTATTACTGCAACATCATATTCTCCTGCATCGTATTTCATTTTTTCCTCCTCCTCGTTTTTTATGGAACAACAAAAATTGTTTGTTCTATTAAAAATATTTTTCAAATTTACTTCCCTAGTCACGTTAAAAATGTTCGCTATTTTTAGTTGACTATTTGTCATTTTTATATTTTACTCCTCGCTTAATCTCACTTAATCGATAGATTAACTCTTTTTTTCTCACTTTTTCATTAATTCTATTTTCCCAAACAAAACTTTGAAAATATCTCATTTATAATGTTTTCAGATACATTTTCTCCAGTAATTTCACCAAGACACTCTAGCATCGCTTTTATATCTATAGAACATATATCCATTGGCATGTTGTTTTTTATGCTTCTAATCGCATTCTCGTCAAAATCTATAGCTTTATTTATTAAGTTCTTATGTCTAACATTAGTAACTATTATTCCATTGTCTGAATCTATTTCATTAATTTTAAAAAGCCTTGCTATTTCTTCATTCACCTTATCTATACCTATACCATTTAATGCAGATATCTTTATTATTGTTTTATCCAATTCAGTAATTCTATTATCAACAACATAATCATCTTCGATTAAATCAGTCTTATTTAATATAATTATAGCTTTTTTATCCTTTATAAGATCTATTATTTCAAAATCTTCATCATCAAGTTCTCTACTAATATCAAAAATCGCAATAATTAAATCAGCATCTTTAGCTATATGCTTAGCTCTTTCAATTCCTATTTTCTCAACCTCGTCCTCTGCTTCTCTAATTCCTGCAGTATCGATTATTTTAACTGGAATTCCATCAATATTCATAAATTCCTCTATGCTATCTCTAGTTGTTCCTTCATATTTGCTCACAATCGCTCTTTCTTCTCTTAATAAAGCATTTAATAATGATGATTTTCCGGCATTTGGCTTACCAATAATTGCTACTTTTATTCCTTCTTTAATAATTTTACCATTATCAAAAGTATTTTTTAACTTATTTAAATCTTTTTTTACATCATCCAACATATTTAAAGTTTTAGATTCTGTTACTTGTTCTATGTCATATTCTGGATAATCAATATTAGCTTCTATATCAACCATTACATCTAATATTTTAGATCTAATTTTTGAAATTTCTTTAGACAAAAATCCTTCTAATTGCTTAACAGATGCTTGGCTTTCTTTTTTTGTTTTACTATTTATTATATCAATAATTGACTCTGCCTGAGATAAATCTATCCTACCATTTAGAAATGCTCTTTTAGTAAATTCTCCTGCTTCTGCTAATTCTGCTCCATTTTCTAAACATATTTGTAAAATGTTTTCCATAACAATACTTCCACCGTGTGAATTTATTTCACACATATCTTCTGTAGTATAACTACGTGGCTTTATAAAATATGATACCAAAACTTCATCTATTATTTCATTGTTTTTTGGATTAATAATATGCCCATATTTCATATTATAACCTTTTATTTTAGTATTTTTATTTTTTGGAACAAAAATTTTTTCTATTATTTTGAATGTATCTTCACCACTTAATCTTATTATTCCGAATTCCTCCAACGCCCGGAGCCGTAGAGATTGCTGCTATAGTGCTCATATTTTTTCCTCCTTTATCCTTTAAAAAAAGTCAAAGTTTGGGAAATTAAGATTTTTTCTTATTTATTCTCCAGAACTTTGACTTCTGTTTTATCTATTTAATTATTTTAATTCTATAACAATTCTTCTGTTAGGCTCTTCACCTATACTATATGTTCTTACTTTAGAATTATCTTGTAACTTTGTATGAATTATTTTTCTTTCATATGCAGTCATTGGTTCTAATTCAATTTTTTTCTTTTGTCTAATTACTGTTTTAGCAATTTTTTCTGCAAGTTCTTCTAAAGCTTTTTTTCTTTTTTCTCTATAATTTTCAATATCTAATATAACAGTACATTTATGTTGTATCTCTTTATTTGCTACAGATGAAAATAGTACTTGTAAACTATTTAAGCATTCTCCTCTATATCCAATTAATGAATTTAAATTATCTCCATTTACTGTTATATAAATCTTTTTGTCTTCAATAAAAGTATTAAGTTTTAAATTATTTATCTTTAATTCGCTAAAAAATTGTTCAGCAAATTTTTTTACTTTTTCATATGAATCATTAAGTTCTTCCTCGGTAATATTACTTATTTTCTTTACGGGTTTATGTGTTTCTTTTAATGTTAGTTCAACTTTTATTTTTGTTGGTTCTAATATACTAAAGAAGCTTCTTTTTTCTTCATTTCCAATTACATTTATAATTACATCTTCTTTTTTAGCATTTAATTCTTTTAAACCATTTTCTATAGCTTCATTTGTTGTTCTTCCTTCAGCAATTATACTATTTGGCATCTTCTTTTTCCTCCTTAGATTCAAGATATTTATTAATAATAATTCTTTCTAAAATCATTAGTACATTGCTAACTAGCCAATATAAAGCTAATCCTAAAGGTGCTACCATAGATATCGAAATTGACATTATTGGCATTACTAAAGACATACTTTTATTTGTTTGTTCTACCATATCTACTTCTTCTACTTCTTTTTTAACTTCACTACTTTCTCCCTTATAATCTTCTATAGGTTTATCAAGCATTTTCTTTTTTTGTTCTTTCTTTTGAGAATTAGTAGCAATCTTAGTACTAGCTAAAGTAGAAATTATATATAAAACAGGAATAATATATACTTTTGGATCAGATAAGTTTTGTGTTGGTACTTTGCTTAGGTCTAATCCTAGAAAATCCATATTAAAATTAACTTGCTCGTCCTCACTACCTTTATAATCAATAATAGAAATTTCAGGATATGCAGTATTAATTTCTTTATTTTCCTGTTGTAATTGTGTTTGATAATTACTAATAACATCTGCTGGAACCTTTTTTACAAAAGTTAATGGGCTTTTTACCATATAAAACACAGCAAGTAATATTATTAATTGAATTATCGCACTTAAACATCCACTAAAAGGACTCATATTTTCTGATTTATATAATTTCATTGTTTCCTGATTTAGTTTTTCAGGATCATTTTTATATTTAAATTGTAATGCTTTCATTTGATCTTGCAATTTTGCAGTCTTCTTCATGGTCCTTTGTTGTTTTATTGATAATGGCAACAATACAACTTTTAATATAATAGAAAAAATAATTATTGCTAATCCATAATTATTAACCAAATTATATATAAAGCCCAATATTGTTCCAAAAATATTTGCAAAAAATGACATGGTTATATCTCCTTTTTATTTCATCAATATTTTATTTAAGTGGATCATATCCACCTTTTGAAAAAGGATTACATTTTAGTATTCTCTTAATTCCAAGAAAAATTCCTTTTATTGATCCATATTTTTGAATTGCCTGTTTTGTATATTCAGAACATGTAGGATAAAATTTACAATGTACTCCTTTATCAGATAAGGCTGAAGAAATATGTTTTTGATATAAATTTATTAATGAAATTAATATCTTTTTCATGAAACCTCATTCTTACTTAAAATATTATTTTCTAAAAATATCTTAACAATATCATTTTTTATATTGTAATAAGTTGCATTTTTTATATCTTGTCTTTTTTTCCATAAAAAAACAATCTCATATCCATAATTTAAATCTTTTTCTAATAATCTATAATTTTCTCTAATTAATCTTTTTATTCTATTTCTTTTATTTGCTTTTGCAACTTTTACACTTACGGCAATGCCTATTCTATTAATTTTTTTATTATTCTTTTTTATATATATATCAATATATTTCCCTGAACAATATTTCCCTCTTGTTAAAACATTTTTAAATTCATAATTCTTTTTTAATGTTATTGTTTTTAGCATTCTTATCACTCTTTAAATTTTTTATAAATTGCAAAAAGACCACTACAAAAGCGTGGCCATTACACATATTATTAAGCTGATAATACTTTTCTTCCTTTATTTCTTCTAGCTTTTAAAACTGCTCTACCAGCTCTTGTTTTCATTCTTTTCATAAAACCATGTTCTTTACTTCTTTGTCTCTTTTTTGGTTGATAAGTCATTTTCATTTCTATGCACCTCCTATATTCAATAGTAAAATATATATAAATATTTTTTAACTTAATTAAAAAGCATATCGATTATACAACAAAATCCTTGTAAATGTCAAGAAAATTATAATTATTTATCTAATATATAAATTGCAATAATAAGTGTCGCACTTTTTGCAAAAAAATTACAAATAATTTTACAACATTAATCTTGTCATTT
>CALXVT010000051.1 GCA_944392175.1 uncultured Clostridia bacterium | reverse complement strand
AAAGGTTTATCAATATTAGGTGGAGAGCCAATGGCTCCTACTAATATTGAAGGAACTGCAAAACTTGCAAAAGCTTTCAAAGAAAAATATCCTGAAAAAAATGTATGGGCATGGTCTGGTTATAAATACGAACAAATAAAAGATAAAGATGCATTAAAATATATTGATGTATTAGTTGATGGAAATTATGAAGATAATTTACATGATCCAACATTAAAATGGAAAGGTTCCTCTAACCAAAGAGTTATAGATGTACAAAAAAGTTTAAAAAATGGCGGAATTAATTTGGTAAAATAGGGATGTGAGTAGGCTCTTAAAAATTCCTATTATAATTTTATAAATTAAAGCAGGCAATTTATTGTAAGTTGCCTGCTTTTGTGTTATTATGCAAATAAATTTATTTATAAAGATTGGAGTAATAAATTAAGGAGGATTTAAGATGAGTATAGAAAATGCAAAAACACTAAAAATATATGATGACAAGGCAGGTACATATTTAAAAACAAGTATAGCACATGATAATTTAGATCCAGAAAAGGCTAAACGTAAAAGTGAAAAATTGCATAAATTTATAAGTGAAAATATTGGTACATTACCTAAAGGAGCAAAAATATTTGAATTTGGTTCAGGAGATGGAAAAAATGCAAAATATATAGAAAACTTAGGATATGATATTACTGCAAGTGATGTTGCAGAAGATTTTATTAATGCAACTAAATCTACAGGAGTTAAAACAATTAAATTTAATGTTTTAGAAGATGAATTTAAAGAAAAATATTCTGGAGTATTTGCATGGAGAGTATTTGTTCATTTTACAAAAGAAGATGCATTAAATGTATTAAATAAAACTTATGATGCATTAGAAGATAATGGTTTATTTGTTTTTAATGTTATGAATCGTGAAGGAAAAAGTGTTGATGAAGAATGGGTGGATTTCCCTAATGAATATCATATGGGAGCAGACCGTTTTTATAAATACTTTAAAGAGGAAGAAATGAATGAAATTATCAAACAAACAGGATTTGAAGTTTGTGATTTTCATAAAGAAGGTGGAGCAAATAATAATAAATGGCTAGTATATGTTCTAAAAAAATAAATATGGGTGTTTAAGGAACGTTCCGAAATTCTTAAAAGCCAAAGCTATAAGCCATAAGGAGGAAATATGAAAATAGTAAAGAAAGAAAAAGCAAAAAGATTTAAATATTCCGAGACTAGTTCTGTATTGGAATATTCAATTGATTTAAATGAGAAAAATTTAGATTTTTGTATAAATACAATTACAGGTAGATATCCAGAAAAAGGTTACTGTTCTAATCTTGAATGCGAAGAATTATGCTATGTATTAGAAGGAGAAGGTTGTATATACAAAAAAGGAGAAAATGTAATAGATTTTAAAGCAGGAGATATTATATTTTTAAACAAAAAAGATATATATTATTGGAATGGTAACTTTAAAGTTGCAATTGTATGTACTCCAGCTTGGAGCAAGGAACAATGCAAATTATATGATGAATAAATTATGTTAAAAGGAGAATATAAAATGAAGGTAATAACTGTTTGTGGAAGCTATAAATATAAAAATGAAATGCAAGAAATTACAGAAAAAATGGCTCTAAAAGGAAATTGCATGTTAACACCAATTGAACTTACTAAGCATAACAAAGAAGCATATACAAAAGAAGAATGTTTAACACTTGGTAAAATGCATAAAGATAAAATTAAATTATCTGATGCAATTTTAGTCGTAAATGTAGATGGCTATATAGGCGATAGTACTAAAAGTGAAATTGAATATGCAAAATCATTAAATAAAGAAATTTTATATTATACTGATTTAATTAAATAGTATTTGGAAGGAGTATATTTATGCCGAAAATAGTATTTATAAGACATGCTGAATCAGAATATAATAGAGATGGCATTTAGGCAGGAAGAGTTGATTGCAGTTTAACAGAAAAAGGCATTGAATCAGCTAAAAAATTAGGAAATACTATAGAAAATAATTTTGATGCAATATATTGTTCTCCATTAAAAAGAGCTAAACAAACTTTAGAAGCAATATTTCCAAATGCAAAACCAATCTATGATGAGAGAATAATTGAAATATCAATTGGAGAATGGGAAGATAAGAAAAAAGATTTATTTGATACACATTTAAGAGAATTGTTCCGAAAAGGTTTATATACACCACCAGGAGCAGAATCACATCAAGATGTTGATAAACGAGTATGTAACTTTGTAGAAAAACTATTTGAAAAATATAAGAACAATGAAAGGATTTTAGTGGTAACACATAATGGGATAATTCGTTCTATCAAAAGGAACTTTTTAGAACCAGCTCCAAATTTAATGTCTACTAATTTGGGAATGATTTCTTTAAACGATTCTGACTATGAATATTATATAGGAAAAAGAGATTTGGAGGAAAGATAATAAATTACAAAACAAGTAGGGATAATAATGAAAAATTTAAATTTATTTGAAGATAGTAATGATACAAAACAAGCACCACTTGCAAGTAGAATGAGGCCATTAAAATTAGATGAAATTGTAGGTCAACAACATATAATTGGAAAAGATAAATTACTTTATAGAGCAATAAAAGCTGATAGATTAGGCTCAATAATATTATATGGACCACCAGGGACTGGAAAGACTACTATTGCAAAAGTTATAGCAAATACAACAAATGCTTATTTTAGTAAATTAAACGCTACAAATGCTGGAATAAAAGATGTAGAAAAGATTATAGATGATGCAAAATTTAATTATGGTGCGTATAAAAAGAAAACGATATTATTTATAGATGAGATACATAGATTTAATAAAAATCAACAAGATTATTTGTTACCATTTGTTGAAGATGGTGTTGTTACTTTGATTGGTGCAACTACAGAAAATCCATATTTTGAAGTGAATAATGCCTTGCTTTCAAGATGTAGGATATTTGAATTAAAACCATTAGAGAAAAAAGATTTGATAAATATAATTGATAGAGCACTAAAAGATAAAGAAAAGGGCTTAGGAGAAATAGACATTATTATTGATGATGATGCAAAAGAATTTTTAGCTGATATGGCAAATGGGGATGCAAGAAGTATTTTAAATGCTTTAGAATTAGCATATCTAACTACAACACCTGAAAGCGATGGAAGCTTACATATTACACTTTCTGTTGCAGAAGAGTGCATTCAGAAAAAAGCAATTAGATATGATGTAAATGGAGATAATCACTATGATGCAATTTCAGCATTTATAGAATCTATGAAACATACTGAACCAGATGCAACTTTATATTATCTTGCAAGAATGCTAGTTGCAGGAGAAGATATAAAATATATTGCAAGAAGAATTTGTGTATGTGCATCAGAAGATGTAGGACTTGCTAATTCTGAAGCTTTAGAAGTTGCAACAACTGCTATGCTTGCAGTTGAAAGAGTTGGAATGCCAGAGGCTGCAAAAATATTAGCACATGCAGCTTTATATATTTGCTGTTCTCCAAAATCTGATACAGTATGTGGAATTTTGTATGCTATGAAAGATGTAGAAAAAACAGGGAATATTCCTATTCCACCATTTTTACAAGATGCAAGTTATAAAAATGCATATAAGCTAGGTAGAGGAGTTGGAATGGATGATATACATGCATTTCCAAACCATTATTCAGGAAAAAACTGCATGCCAGACGAACTAAAAAATAAGCATTATTTTAAATTATCTGGAACGGGAAATGAAAAGAATATACAGCAGTTTTTAGATTATTTGAAAAATAATTTGAAATAAAATAGGTGATATTATGGAGATAAGCTTAATTAGACATGGAGAAAGTGAATACAATAGAATCGGGCTATTACAAGGAAGAATTGATTGTAATTTAAGTGAAAATGGACTAAAACAGACACAAAAAAAAGCTAAAAATTTTGATAGCAGTAAATTTGACTTATGCTTTTGCTCACCTTTAAAAAGAACCAGACAAACTGCGCAAATTTTAGTTCCTAATCTACAAATAATTTATGATGAAAGAATTATTGAAAGAAGTCTAGGTGATTTAGAGAATACACCTAATTCTGACGAAAAACAATTTTTATTAAACCAAATTGATTCTGCTCCAAATAATGGAGAGTCTATTAATGATATACAAAAAAGAGTAAATGATTTTATTAATTTTCTAAAAGAGAATTATAGTGATAAAAAGATATTAGTTATAACTCATGCAGGTGTTATTTATGCTATTCAAAGAGTGCTTAATTTAAATCTAAAAGCAGTAAATAATTTAGAAGAGATAAAAATACTTATAGATTGATAAAATAGGAGGTGCTAGATGAATTTCGTAGAAAAAATTGATGATATATACAAAAAGAATAAAAACATTGAAATTTATTTAGATATGGATGGAACAATTGTAGAGCTTCTATTTGATAAAAATCAAAGCTACAGAGAAAAAGGTGTTTATTTAAATAAAAGACCAATTGAACCGGTAATTAATGAAATAGAAGAAATAAGAAATAAATTTCCTGCAATTAAATTTAAAATATTAAGTTGTTCAAAATCTAATCAAATGAGAAATGAAAAAAATGAATGGCTTAATAAGTATATGCCATTTATAAATCCAAACGATAGAATTATCTTTTCTGAAGAAGCTGGGGATTATCTAAGAGATGATAGAAATATAGTAAAAGCAGAATATATAAATAAAAATATTTCAGATGATAAAATTATATTTTTAATAGATGATGATATTGAAGTATTAAAAGGAGTTCAAAATTTATTAAAAGACAATATAATTCCAGTACATGTTACTTCAATTTTAATTTAGGAAAAGAGTGGTAATTTATGAATATTAAAATTTTGCAATTAATAGAAGGTGCAAGACAAGCAACTGGTTTAGCTGTTATTATAGATGTTTTTAGGGCATTTACTGTTGAAGCATATTTGGTAAATAATGGTGTGCAAAAATTAATTGCAGTTGGAGACAAGCAAATTGCATATGACTATAAAGAAAAGAATAAAGATTGTATATTAATTGGTGAAAGACGAGGAATTATGCTTGATGGCTTTGATTATGGAAATTCACCATCACAAATTGAAAAAATTAATTTTACAGGCAAAACAGTTGTACATACTACAAGTTCAGGAACACAAGGGATAGCAAATGCTCAAAATGCTAATGAAATTTTAACAGGAAGTTTAGTTAATGCAAAAGCTATAGCTGAATATATAAAAATGCAAAATCCAGAAGATGTTTCACTAGTTTGTATGGGCAATGGAGGTGAATCTGAAGCCAGAGAAGATACATTATGTGCAGAATACATAAAAAGCCTATTAGAAGGAAAAAATCCCAATTTAGACAAAGAAATTGAAGATTTAAAAAATATAGCAGGAAAAAGATTTTTTGATTCGAACTTACAAGAAATTTTTCCTAAAAGAGATTTTTATTTATCAACAGAATTAAACAAGTTTAATTTTGTTTTAAAAGTTGAGAAAGATGACGATGGATTAAATTATGTTAGAAAAATAGAAGTAAAAAATTAGTATAGACATAATATGAAAAAATAGATACTTTATAGTTTTGAGAAAAAAATGAAGAGCTAACTTATATAAAGTAAGCTCTTCATTTTGCAAAAATTCATTGTATTTTTGCGTTAATTCCTATACAAATTCTTTTTTGGGAAGAATCATATCTGATGCATCCCACAGAACAATGCAATGTTCTGGATTTAAGTCTATGTCTTTCCCGAGATTGAATTGCACAGCTGCTTCTTCCGGTTCCCAATATTTTTGTTTCAATATGCAGATTTCATCCCAAGAAGGCCACTTATCTCCTCCAAAAACAATTAATTTGTTATCCTCAAAAATTACTTTTTTCTCATGAGAATAATAGTTGCTTATAGCTTTTGCATATGTTTGTTTAATTCTTTCTATTAATTTTCTTTCTGCATTAGCAGATATACATCTATGTCTCCACAAATGTAAAGTATAATTTTCGATGTTTATATATTCTGATTTTGAGGGATGTACCTGAATTGTAACTTCATTTTGATTCCAAAAAATATCTTTCAAATTTGCCATTTCTTCATAAGTTGGCAAACGATTTTTAGGATTGAGCAGTACATGCTCAAAATCATCATCCTTAAAATCAATTGCAGAAATAGTAGCTGTTGCGCTAACAGCTGGAATTAGAAATTCAGAACGCTGAGACGATGAAATTCCCATTTTCCGGATAAGAGATTCTTCTAAAGTATTGTGTTCTAATTGAATTGTTCTTAAATCTTTCATTTTGTAAAATCCTTTCTTTTATTGTGATAATTTTAATATAGGAATATAACGTAACTTCAAGTATATATTATATCAGGAAAAATGCATTTATGTCAACAAAACGAACTTACAAAATCCTATCCAATAAAATATAAAAAAGGATGGAAACTAATTTGTTTTGAATTAGTCTTTATATACTTTCTACAATTTTTTTTGCTTCTTCATAACCTTCAAAATCACTTAATTTTATACTTTCAAAATCTGCATATATTTTATTTTTATAGCAATAAATATCTACTGGAATCTTTGTAACTTTATTTATCGGATAAGATTGAGAATTTAATAATAATGTTAATATTTTATATGCATTATTATCTTTTAATTTGTATACATTTATAAATTTTTCATTATATAAAATTGTAATATAATATAGTTTATAACAACTTCTTCCATGGCAACTAAATCCCGTATTAATAACATAACCTGTATGTTTTTTACCAATTTCTTTTAAATATTTATTTTCTTTATTATTTTTTGGTGCAAAATATATAGTTAATGCCATAATTCCTAAAATAGTACTGTATGCAAATGCAATAATCAGTGTTAATACAATAAAATTCTTATCGCTTGAGATTAAAGCTAATATAGTAAAAATAATCATACCAATTAACCAAAGTGAAAATAAAAAATAGTTTAATTTTATATTTGTGAAAATATCGTTAGATTCTAATTCTTGTAATTTATATAAATTTTCCATATTTTTTCTCCAATTTTTAATTTTCTTATTAGTTATTATATATTAGTTTAATTAAAAAATAAAGGAATAAATCTGTAGAAATATTAGATTAGTTGTTATCTGGATATTTTTATGTTATCATGATGAATAAGTTGAATAAAAGGAGAGAGCTTTACATGATATATGTAGCAAACTATAAATCACCTATTGGAAATCTTTTAATTGCAAGTAAAAATAACAAATTAATAGGTTTATGGATTGAGGGGCAAAAATATTACTTCTCGAATTTTAAAGATGAAGTTCAACAATTAGACAATAATATTTTATTAGATACAAAAAAATGGTTGGATAAATATTTTAATAAAGAAAAGCCTAGTATAAATGAATTAGAATTAAATCCCATAGGAAGTGAGTTTAGACAAGAAGTTTGGAAAATATTATGTACAATTCCATATGGAAAAGTTATAACATATAATGATATTGCAAAACAAATTGCACATAATAGAGGAATAAATAAAATGTCTGCACAAGCAATAGGAGGAGCAGTTGGTCATAATCCAATTTCTATAATTATTCCATGTCATAGAGTTGTCGGTTCTAATGGAAGTTTAACCGGATATGCCGGAGGAATAGATAAAAAAATATACTTACTAAAGCATGAAGAAGTTGATATGGAAAATTTGTTTTTTCCAAGAAAGGGGATTGCTTTATGAATAAAATAAGATGTAAATGGTGTAATTTAAAAAATGAGTTATATGTAAAATATCATGATGAAGAATGGTGCAAGCCAAACTATGATGACAAGTATTTATTTGAAATGTTGATATTAGAATCCTTTCAGGCTGGACTATCTTGGGAATGTATATTAAATAAAAGAACAGAATTTGAAAAAGCATATGATAACTTTGATTTAAATAAGGTTTGCAATTATGATAATAAAAAAATAGAAGAATTAAAAGAGAATAAAGGTATTGTACGAAACAAATTGAAAATAAATGCTAGTGTAAATAATGCTAAAATATTTAGAAATATAAAAAGAGAATATGGAAGTTTTTATAATTATTTAAAAACATTTACGAATGGAGAAATAATCTTTGAAACAGGAAAAACTACTAATGAACTATCAGATAAAATTTCAAAAGATTTGAAGAAAAGAGGAATGAAGTTTGTAGGAAGTACTATTATTTATTCGTACCTACAAGCCATTGGAATTATCAATTCACACGACAAAGAGTGCTATTTATATAATAAAAAAGGATCTTTATACAGATCCTTTTAGCAGTCAGTGCCGTCAGCAATCATCATTATCTTATACCAAAAATCATCTTCTGGTTCACGCCTGCTTGTCTCTTCGCTTTCACTAGTACTGTCCATTTCTACTGTTTTGTTAATTTCTTCCATAATGCTCCTCCTTAAGTGAAATTTACTACGAGTTCTTTTACTATTATATCATATAAAAGAATAGTTGTCATTTTTTGTACTTGCGGTACAAAAAAATAAAAACAATTGACTTGTTTTTAGATTTATATTATCCTAATAAAGGCGTAAAAATAGAAAAAAAATATGGAGGAATAAAAGTAATGAGTAAAGATGTTTTAGAAGTAAGAGATTTAAAAGATATGTTAAATAAAACAAAGAAATTATATGCAGATAAACCATGTTATACAATTAAAACTGATGAAGGAGAATTTAAATCTTTTACACATGGTGAAGTAAGAAACATGATTGATTATTTAGGTACAGCATTAATTAGTTTAGGTTTAAAAGATAAAAGAATAGCTGTAATAGGAGAAAATAGATATGAATGGGAACTTTCATATTTATCTGTAGCATGTGGTACAGGTATTGTAGTTCCTTTAGACAAATCATTACCTGCAAACGAACTAGAAGATTTAATAGAAAGATCAGAAGTTGAAGCAATTTTTTATACAAAAAAATATCAAGAAACAGTAGAAAAAATAAAATATAATGAAAATAATAAATTAAAACATTTAATATCTATGGATTCAGATATACATAAAGAAGGAATTTATTCTCAAAAAGAATTAATAGAAAAAGGAAAAGAATTAGTAGAAGCAGGAAACAGAGAATTTATTGATGCAAAAATAGATCCAGAAGTAATGGATATAATGTTATTTACTTCAGGAACAACATCAAAATCTAAAGTAGTAGCATTATCACATAAGAATTTAGTTTCTAATTTAATGGATTGTGCTCATGTAATAGATTTAGATTCTACTGACAGAGTATTATCTTTCTTACCATTACATCATGTTTTTGAATGTACAGTAGGTATGTTACTTTCATTATATTTAGGTGCAAATAGATTTTTCTGTACAGGTATGAGACATATTGCAGAAAACTTAAACGAATATAAAATAACATTTACTTCATTTGTACCAGCTATTTATGAAGCTATGCATAAAAATATTTTAAAAACTCTTGAAAAACAAGGTAAGCTTGAAGCAGTTAGAAAACTTATGGAAGCTAATAAAGATAAAACTATGGCAGAAAAGAAAGAAATATTTAAAGATATTCATAATATATTTGGCGGAAATATAAAGATGTATATTAGTGGAGCAGCTGCATTAGATAAAGAAGTAGAGGAAGATTTTAGAGCTTGGGGAATTAATTTATGTCAAGGATATGGATTAACAGAAACATCTCCAGTTATAGGTGTAGAATATGGAGATAATTTTAGAGTAGGTTCAATAGGTCAAGCACTTCCACATATTCAAGCAAGAATAGATGATCCAAATGATGAAGGAATGGGAGAACTTGTTGTAAAAGGACCAAATGTAATGCTTGGATATTACAATGATGAAGAAGCAACAAAAGAAGTTATGGAAGATGGTTGGTTCCATACAGGTGATTTAGCAAAAATAGATGAAGATGGATATATCTTTATTTGTGGAAGAAAAAAGAGTGTTATAGTATTAAAAAATGGTAAAAATATATTCCCAGAAGAAATGGAAGCATTAGTAAATAAAATAGAAGGTGTAAAAGAATCATTTATATTTGGAAAACAACAATCAGATGATAAAGATGATATAAAAATAAATGTAAAAATTGTATTTGATAGAGATATAATGAAAGAAGCATACAAAGTAGAAACAGATGATGAAATACATAAAGTTTTAGCAGATAAGATTAAAGAGATAAACCAAATAATGCCAAAATACAAAGCAATAAGAGGAATATTAATTTCTGAAGAACCATTAATTAAAACAACAACAAGTAAAATAAAAAGACAAGCAAATTTAGAAGCTATAGAAAAAGGAGAATAGGTAATACGCCTTTTTCCAACTTTAATGATATGAAGATTGATTTAGCCAAAAGCTAAGTCAATCTTTTTTTATGGCGCTTTAGCTTGAATAATCCACTGGTTCTACCAGTGGTGGGTAAAAAAACTTTAGTATAAAAAACTCCTGAT
>CALXVT010000050.1 GCA_944392175.1 uncultured Clostridia bacterium | reverse complement strand
CCTTTAAATCCTAATCCTCCAGCACTTGCCCAAGATATAACATTACCTTTAACGTCTGTAATTGTAACTATTGTATTATTAAAACTAGAATGTATATGAGCAGAACCTTTTTCAATGTTTTTTCTATCTCTTCTTCTAGTTACTGTCTTTTTTGTTACATTTTTAGCCATCTTCTAGCTTACCTCCCTTTTAATACTCTTTGCCTAAAAATATTATTTCTTTTTACTTACTAATTTTCTAGGTCCTTTTCTTGTACGAGCATTTGTTTTTGTTCTTTGTCCTCTTACAGGAAGTCCTCTTCTGTGTCTTAATCCTCTGTAGCATCCAATTTCTGTAAGTCTTTTGATATTTAAAGCAACTTCTCTTCTTAAATCTCCTTCTAATAATAGGTGATTGTTATCTATTGCTTTTCTGATTGCTTGTACTTGATCTTCTGTTAGATCTTTTACTCTAGTATCTGGATTTACCTCTGCTTCTTTTAATAGTTTTTGTGATGTTGAAAGACCAATACCATAAATATATGTTAATCCAACTTCTACTCTTTTTTCTCTAGGTAAATCAATTCCTGATATACGAGCCATAATTGCACCTCCAAATTTTTTGTTTTGTTTTTTAAAGTATATATATGAACACAAATTTGATAAAGAGTTGTTTCTCTTTCAGCCGCTACCATTTTTGTGCTTATACCAATTTTTTTACCAATTATAGCCTACCATATGTAGTAACTTAATTGATAATTAATTAAAAAGTATGTAAATACTATTTAATTATCCTTGTCTTTGTTTGTGTTTAGGATTTTCACAAATAACTCTAACTACACCTTTTCTTTTGATAACCTTGCACTTTGGGCATATTGGTTTTACTGATGCTCTAACTTTCATTTAATACACCTCCTATTTTTATTACTCATATATAACTTATTTGAGCAATTATGAAGTGTGAAATCAGACGTGTTAAATGCACATCTCATTTCACACCTCATATGCCAAAATTAGATAGTCTTATTTAGCTCTCCATGTTATTCTTCCTCTATTCAAGTCATATGGTGATAATTCTACCTTTACTCTATCACCAGGTAATATTTTAATATAATTCATTCTTAACTTTCCAGAAATATGAGCAAGTATTTGATGTCCATTTTCTAATTCTACTTTAAAATTTGTATTAGGTAATGTTTCTACAACTACTCCCTCAACTTCAATTACATCTTCTTTAGACAAATTTATTCCTCCTTGAATAATTATTATTTATATTTTGACTACAAATAGCTAATATAGTATACACCAAAATTACGCTATAGTCAAGATTTTTGGTTCTTTTTCTGTAATTAAAATTGTATTTTCATAATGTGCTGCTCTTGTTCCATCTGCAGTTATTATTCCCCAACCGTCATCTAGTTCTAAAATGTTAGGTCCTCCTGCAATTACCATTGGCTCTATTGCTAGAGTCATGCCAGGTTCAAGTCTAGGTCCACGTCCTGCTTTTCCGTAATTTGGTATTCCTGGATCTTCATGCATTTCTCTTCCAATTCCATGACCTTGGAATTCTCTTACTACTGAAAAACCATTTTTTTCAACAAATTCTCCAATAGCATGTGACACATCACCTAATCTATTACCTTTTTTAGCAAATTTTATACCTTCAAAAAATGCTTGTTTAGTTACATCTATTAATCTTTTACTTTCTTTATCTATTTTTCCTACAGCATATGTTCTGCAACAATCTCCATTAAAGCCATCTTTATAAGCAACTAAATCTACACTTACAATATCTCCTTCTTTTAAGATTTCTCTTTTAGAAGGAATACCATGTATTACTACATCATTTACAGAACTACAAATACTTGCTGGAAAATCAGGAACTCCTTTTATTCCACTTGGATAACCTTTTTCTGCAGGAATTGCTCCGTTTTTTCTCATAGTTTCTTCTGCAATTTTATCTAGTTCATATGTTGATATTCCTGGTCTAATTGCTGCTTCAATTGCTTTTTGTGCAAGAAATGCAACTTTACAAGCTTCTTCCATTTTTTTTATTTCATTTGGTGATTTTATATAAATCATTTCTATTACTTCCTTATCTATTTGAATTATAATTTGCAAGCCATTCTTTTGTCATTTCTTCTGTTATATCGATATTAGCATGTAATTCTACTCTATATATAAGTTTCTTTTCTTCATAGTATTTTATTAAATCTTTAGATTGTTCATGATATACTTTTAATCTATTTGTGATTGTTTCTTCATTATCATCTTTTCTTTGAATTAATTTGCTTCCACATATATCACAAATACCTTCTTGCTTTGGTTTTTTGAACTCTAAATTGTATATTTCGCCACAATCTTTGTTAGAACAAATTCTTCTTTTTACAGTTCTATATATAATATCTTCATCAGGCATATCTAAATATAATGCTACATCTACTTTTTGTCCCATTTCTTCTAGCATTTTTTCTAATGCTTCTGCTTGATTTCTATTTCTTGGGAATCCATCAAATACTACACCATTTGCATTTTTGTATTGATTGATTTTTCCTTTTAACATATTTATAGTTATTTCGTCTGGAACTAACATTCCTTTATTCATAAATTCTTGTGCTTTTTTTCCTAATTCTGTTTCGTTTTTTATTTCTTCTCTAAACATATCTCCTGTTGCAATATGAGCAATATTTTGTGTTTTTTCTAATAAATTTGATACTGTTCCTTTCCCACTTCCAGGACCACCAAGTAAAACAATATTCATTTTCTTCACTCCTATCTTTTTTTCTTAAGCAAATATTACTTTTTAAATACATATCTAAAAAATATATACTTAAAAAATAATACTTGTATAAAATAATTGCATGGGTACGACAGGCATCACAGTCGCACCCTGATACAATAAACTTTTATTTATTCTAAGAATCCCTTGTAATGTTTCATTACTAATTGTGATTCTAATTGTTGAACTGTCTCTAATGCAACACCTACTACGATAAGTATAGATGTTCCTCCAAATGCTACGTTTAGATTTGTAAATCTCATAAACATTGGAAGTATTGCTATAAGTGCTAAGAACAATCCACCAAATAAAGTTAATTTTGTTAAAACTGATGATAAATATTCAGTTGTTGGTTTTCCAGCTCTTATTCCTGGAATAAATCCACCATTTTTCTTGATATTAGCTGATACTTCTGCTGGATTGAATGTTGCATATATATAGAAGAATGTAAATCCTACTATTAATAACAAATAAATAACTGCATTTGCTATTGTGTAACCAATTGCTACATTTGAGCTTGATGTTGCAACTGATAAATTATATATTACATTCCAAAATCCAGTTTGAGATGCTATATCAGGAATAAATATTTGTATAAGCATTGCTGGAAATGTCATAAATGATGAAGCAAAGATAATTGGCATAACTCCTGCCATAGCTATCTTTAATGGAATATATGTATTTTGAGCTCCCATCATTTTTCTTCCTACAACTCTTTTAGCATATTGAACTGGGATTCTTCTTTCAGCTTGTTGTATAAATACAACTGCTGTAACAAGAATTAATGCTCCAATTACTATTGCTAATCCTGTTAATAATCCCGTTGTGCTAAATCCTGATTCAGTCATAATTAATTTCCAAATAGAATTTATTGCACTTGGTAATCTAGAAACTATACCTATAAAGATAATCATAGATACACCATTTCCAATTCCTTTATCTGTAATTTGTTCTCCAAGCCACATAAGTAAAGCAGTACCTGCCATAAGTCCTGTTACTACTAGAACTGCTGATAATGCTCCTGAATTTACGAAAATTCCTTGGCTTTGATATGAAAGGTATAAACCTATTCCTTCTATTAGAGCTAATATTATTGAAATAATCTTTGTATATTTGTTTATTCTTTGTCTTCCAACTTCTCCACCTTCTTGAGTTAATCTTTTTAAAGATGGAACTATTAATGTTAATAATTGGATAACAATTGATGCAGTAATATATGGTGTTACTGACATAGCAAATATTGAAAAGTTAGAAAAAGCTCCACCAGAAATTATATCAATTAATCCTGCAATTCCACTTGCATTTGACTCTCTAACAGTCTCTAACTGTAACATATCTACACCAGGTACAGTAATAAAACATCCTATTCTAAATACTATAATTAATACTAATGTATATAATAATCTCTTTCTTACTTCAGGTGTCTTTAATGCATTCTTTATAGTTTTAAACAACTAAATCACCTCAATCTTTCCTCCTGCTGCTTCTATTTTTTCAGCAGCTGCTTTTGTAAATCTTTTAGCTTTAACAGTTAATTTTTTCTCTAAATTTCCTGTAGCTATTACTACTATTCCATCATTTATTTTTCCTATTATTCCTTCTGCTAATAGGCTTTCAGCTGTAACTTCTGTAGCTTCACTCTTATTTAACATTGTTAAAGTTACTTCTGTGTATTTTTTAGCATGAATATTAGTAAATCCTCTTTTTGGAAGTCTTCTATATAAAGGTGTTTGTCCTCCTTCAAAACCTCTTCTAACACCTCCACCAGATCTTGCTTTTTGTCCTTTATGTCCTTTTCCAGATGTTTTTCCTAATCCAGAACCAATACCACGACCTAGTCTTTTTCTTTTAACTCTTACATCTGCTGGTCCTAATTCTCCTAATTGCATTTCTTAAATTGCACCTCCTTAATATTTGATATCACTATTATAATATATCAGAAACTTTTTTTCCTCTTTTTTTAGCAATTTGTTCTGCTGTTCTCATATTTTCTAATCCATTCATAGTTGCATATACAACATTTCTTGGATTATTTGTACCAAGAACTTTAGTTTTAATGTCTTTATATCCAGCTAATTCAAGTACTGCTCTAGCACTTCCTCCTGCTATAACTCCAGAACCTTTTGCTGCTGGTTTTAACATAACTCTTGCACTACCAAATTTTCCAATGAATTCATGAGGAATAGTTGTTCCAACTACAGGTACTTCTTTTAGATTTTTTCTTGCATCTTCAATTGCTTTTTTTATTGCATCAGGAACTTCTGCTGCCTTTCCATTTCCTACACCTACGTGTCCGTTTTCGTCACCAACAACAACTAAAGCACTAAATCTAAAGTTTCTACCACCTTTTACAACTTTAGCAACTCTATTTATTGCAACAACTTTCTCTTTTAATTCAACTGCATTTTCTTCTTGCATCGGTTTTCTTTCCTCCTTTTCTTATTTTTTCTTTTATCTATATTAGAAGTTTAATCCACCGCTTCTTGCAGCTTCTGCTAATTCTTTTACAACTCCATGATAGATATATCCGCCTCTATCAAAAACAACATCTTTAATATTTTTTTCTAATGCTCTTTTTGCTATAAGTGTTCCAACTTCTTTAGCTGCTTCTTTATTTGCATATTTAGTTTTTACTTCTTTATCCAATGTAGAAGCTGAAACTAAAGTTTTTCTAGCAACATCATCAATTACTTGTACATATAAATTTGTATTACTTCTATATACACATAATCTTGGACGTTCAGCTGTTCCACTTATTTTTCTACGAACACGAGCATGTCTTCTTGTTCTTTCCATTTTTCTGTTTGTTTTTGAAACCACTTTTCTCTCTCCTTTCCATGTAATTATAACTTTTTTAATAATAAATTTAAAGTTATATTGGATTTGATTTTACATTTTATTTTTTACCAGCTTTTCCTTCCTTACGTCTGATAACTTCATAATCATATTTAATACCTTTTCCACCATATACTTCTGGTACTCTTTTAGATCTAACAACTGCTGCTGTTTGACCAACTAATTCTTTATCAATTCCTCTTACAACGATTGTATTTGCATCTGGAACATCAAATGTAATTCCTTCTGGAGCTTCAAATATTACTGGATGTGAATAACCTAAAGTTAAGTTTAAATTATTTCCTTGTTTTTGAACTCTATAACCTACACCATTAATTTGTAATGTTTTTGTAAATTCGTGTTCTACTCCTTCAATCATGTTTTTTATTAAAGTTCTTGTTAACCCATGTAAACCTTTGTTAAAGTTTTCATCATTTGGTCTTGTAACTTTAATAACATTATCTTCTATAGTAACTGTTAAGTTTTTATGAATGTCTCTTTCCAATGTTCCTTTTGGTCCTTTTACAGTTAGGTGATGACCATCTAATTTTACTTCAACACCTTCTGGTATTGTAATAGGCGCATTTCCTATTCTTGACATTTCCTTTTTCCCTCCTTTTTGTTTTTTGTCTGATAACAATGCTCATCCTTCGCATTGTATCCTGAATCTGTAGTAGGCAGAGCCTCAACAGCTTCAGAAATTACCAAATATATGCTAAAACTTCTCCTCCAAGATTTTCTTTTCTTGCTTCTTTATCTGTTTTAATTCCTTTTGATGTAGAAATTAAAGCTATTCCTAATCCATTTAAAACTTTTGGTAATTTTTCAGCAGGAGCATATACTCTTAGTCCTGGTTTACTAATTCTTTTTATACCAGCTATTACTTTAGCTCCGTTTTCATCATATTTTAAAGTAATTCTTAATATACCTTGATTTTCATTTTCTATTTCTTCAACAGATTTAATATATCCTTCATTATATAATATATTTGCTATTGATTTCTTCATTTTTGAAGCAGGAACATCAACTGTTTTGTGCTTTGCAGCACTTGCGTTTCTTATTCTAGTTAACATATCTGCTATTGGATCTGTAGTATTCACTTAAGTTTCCCTCCTTTTTTATCTTCTACCAACTTGCTTTTTTAACACCTGGAATTTCTCCTTTATGTGCTAATTCTCTAAAACAAACACGGCAAATTCCATATTTTCTTATATATCCATGTGGTCTTCCACATATTTTACATCTATTATATTCTCTTGTAGCATATTTTTGTGGTTTTTGTTGTTTAACTTTTAAAGATTTTTTAGCCATATTAATCTCCTTTCTTTAGACTAATTTTTGAATGGCATACCTAGAAGTTTTAATAATTCCTTTCCTTCTTCGTCTGTTTTTGCTGTTGTAACAAAAATAATATCCATTCCTCTTAATTTATCTACTTTATCATATTCAATTTCTGGGAATATTAATTGTTCTTTAACCCCCATTGAGAAATTTCCTCTTCCATCAAAAGAATTTCCAGAAATTCCTCTAAAATCTCTTATTCTTGGCATTGCAACATTAAATAATTTGTATGCAAAATCATACATTTTTCCTCTTCTTAATGTTACTTTACATCCAACATTAACTCCCTCTCTTAATTTAAAAGCAGCTATTGATTTTCTTGCTTTTGTTACTATTGGTTTTTGTCCTGTAATAATAGATAAATCTTTCATAGCGTTATCTAATGATTTTGGATTATCTTTAACATCTCCAAGACCAATATTTATAACGATTTTGTCTAGCTTTGGAACTTCCATTATTGATTTATAATTAAATTTTTTCATCATTGCTGGAACTACTTCTTTTTCATATTGTTCTCTTAATTTTTCCATCAGGATACAAATCCTCCTTTCCTAACATTATTTTAATTCTGCATTACATTTTTTGCATACACGAACTTTTTTGTCGCCTTCAACTTTATATCCAATTCTTGTTACTTTTCCACATTTTGGACAAATTAAACCAACTATACTGCTATGTACAGGATATTCTGATGGTATAATTCCTCCTTCTTCACCTTGTTTTCTAGGCTTTACATGTTTCTTTCTAATGTTAACTCCTTTAACTACTATTTTTTGTGTTTTAGGAATTATTTCTAATACTTCTCCTGTTTTACCTTTGTCATTTCCAGATAAAACTTTAACTGTATCACCTTTTTTTAATCTCATTATAGGATTCTCCTCCTTTTCTACAATTTTTGCTTTTATCTCATTATGTTTAATAATTAACTCATTTAATACTTATTTGTGCTTTTTTCTAAGGATTACAGAAATCACTTTGTAATTTCTGTATCTTTAATTTGTAACATTTCAAAATATCTGTGATATTTTGAAATTAACAACTTAAAGAACCTCTGGAGCTAATGATAAAATTTTCATATAATTTTTATCTCTTAATTCTCTAGCAACAGGTCCAAAGATACGTGTTCCTCTTGGGTTTCCATCATCTTTAATAAGTACTGCTGCATTTTCATCAAATCTTACATATGAACCATCTGCTCTTTTTGTAGGTTTCTTTGTTCTAACAACTACTGCCTTAACAACATCACCTTTTTTTACTTGTCCTCCAGGTATAGCTGTTTTTACAGAAGCTACTATAACATCACCTATTTTAGCATATTTTCTATATGAACCACCTAAACATCTAATGCACATAATTTCTCTTGCACCAGTGTTATCAGCAACTTTTAATATAGTTTGTTGTTGTACCATGTTAATTAGTACCTCCTTTTCCTTCTATAATAAGTTATTTTATAACTGCTTTTTCAATAACTTCAACTAATCTCCATCTTTTATCTTTAGAAAGTGGTCTAGTTTCCATTACTCTTACTCTATCTCCTATTTGACATTCGTTATTAGCATCATGAGCTTTTAATTTATATGTTTTCTTAACGAATTTTCCATATTTTTTATGTTTTTCACTTGTTTCAACTGCAACAACTATAGTTTTATCCATTTTATTAGATACTACTGTTCCAACTAAAACTTTACGAAGATTTCTTTCTTCCATTAGAACTTCTCCTTTCTATTAATTATTGCTTTCAGCTATTTTTCTCTCTGTTAAAACTGTATTTATTCTTGCTATGTCTTTTTTAACTTCTTTAATTCTCATTGGATTTTCTAATCCATGTGTAGCTAAACTAAATCTTAATTTAAATAATTCTGATTTTAATTCAGATAATTCTTTTTCTAGTTCTGGTGAAGACATTTCTTTTATTTTATTAATCTTCATTGCTATCACCCACCTTATCTTCAGATTCTTTTGCCACGAATTTACATTTTACTGATAATTTGTTCATAGCCAATCTTAAAGCTTCTCTTGCTGTTGCTTCTGGTACACCAGCTATTTCGAACATAATTCTTCCTGGCTTAACTGGAGCTACATAATATTCAACTGCACCTTTACCTTTACCACCACGAGTTCCGGCTGGTTTACTTGTTATAGGTTTGTCTGGGAATATTTTAATCCAAACTTTTCCACCTCTTTTTATATAACGAGTCATGGCAATACGTGCTGCTTCTATTTGGTTACCAGTAATTAATCCAGCTTCTAAAGCTTGAATTCCGTATTCTCCATTTGTAACCTTTGTTCCTCTTGTAGCTTTTCCTCTATTTCTACCTTTTTGTTGTTTTCTATACTTTGTTCTTTTTGGCATTAATGGCATTATTTGTCTCCTCCTTCCACATTTTTCTTAGTTGGAAGAACTTCTCCTTTATATATCCAAACTTTTACACCAACTTTTCCATATGTTGTATCTGCTTCTGCAAATCCATAGTCAATGTCAGCTCTTAATGTTTGAAGTGGTATAGTACCATCTTTATAGAATTCTGTTCTAGCCATATCTGCTCCACCTAATCTTCCAGAGCATGCTGTTTTTATTCCTTGAGCTCCTGCTCTCATTGTTTTTTGCATACATTGTTTCATGGCTCTTCTGAATGAAATTCTTCTCTCTAATTGTCCTGCTATATTTTCTGCAACTAATTGTGCATCTAAGTCTACATTTTTAACTTCAACTATATTTAAGTTTACTGTTTTTCCTATTAATTTTTGTAATTCTTCTTTTAATGTTTCAACTAAATTTCCACCTTTACCAATAACTAAACCTGGTTTAGCTGTGTAAACGCTAACTTTAACAAATTTAGCTGTTCTTTCTATTTCAATTTTAGAAATTCCACTTGCATATAATTTTTTCTTTAAAAACTTACGAATGTTGTAATCTTCTACTAAGTAATCTCCAAAATGTTTTGAATCTGCATACCATTTTGAATCCCAGTTTTTGATTACTCCAACTCTTACACCATGTGGATTAACTTTTTGTCCCATTTCTAAAATTCCTCCTCTCTTATTCTTCACATTCTCTTAATACTATTGTTATATGTGTTGTTCTTTTTCTAATTCTAACTGCTGAACCTTTTGCTGCAGGTCTTATTCTTTTAAGAGTTGGACCTTGGTTCGCATATATTTCAGATATATATAATTTTTCATGACTCATATCATGATTGTTTTCTGCATTTGCAATTGCTGAGTTTAATAGTTTTTCAAGTATTGGTGATGATGCTTTAGGTGTAAATTTCATTATAGCTAATGCTTCATCAACTTTTTTACCTCTTACTAAATCTGCAACTATTTTTACTTTTCTAGCAGAAATTCTTGCGAATTTTAATTCTGCTCTTGCTTCTTTAACTGCATTTTGCTCTTGCATTGTTTTCCCTCCTTGTTAATTTTATTTCTTAACTGTAGATTTTTTATCTCCAGCATGACCTTTAAATGTTCTTGTAGGAGCGAATTCTCCTAATTTATGTCCTATCATTTCTTCTGTTAAGTATACAGGAACATGTTTTCTACCATCATGAACAGCTATTGTATGTCCTACCATTTGAGGATATATAGTAGAAGCTCTTGACCATGTTTTTAATACTTCTTTTTTTCCTGTTTCGTTCATTTCTTCTATTCTCTTTAGAAGTTTTTCTTGTACATAAGGTTTCTTTTTGCTTGATCTTGACATTTATTTATTTCCCTCCTTTAAGATTATTTTCTTCTCTTAACTATGAATTTATTTGATAATTTCTTTTTATTTCTTGTCTTGTATCCTAGTGCTGGTTTGCCCCAAGGTGTTAATGGTCCTGC
>CALXVT010000049.1 GCA_944392175.1 uncultured Clostridia bacterium | reverse complement strand
ATCAGGAGTTTCGTTATATTTTTCAATTATAGCGCTTTGAATTTTCTCCCTTGTTTCAGCATTAATTGGATGAGCTATATCCCTAAATTCGCCATTTTGAGCTTTTTTGCTAGGCATAGCAATAAATAATCCATCTTTCTCGATAACTTTAATGTCATGTACAACAAATTCGTTATCAAATGTTACAGAAGCTACTGCTTTCATTCTGTTTCCTGAATTTACTTTCTTTAAACGTACATCTGTGATTTGCATTTGAGCACCGCCTTCCAAAGTTTTAAATATTTGTACATTTTGATATGTACACTTATATTATTCGTCAAAAAAACTTTTTTTCCTTCTATTTTTTTAAATTTATTTGTTTTTTAACAATTTTGAAATATTTATCATAAAATAGTAATAATTATATTGAAAAAAAAACATAATAATTGTATAATCTTATGTGTTCACAATGGGAGGGGAACTTAATGCCTAATTTGAATTTAATAAAAAAATATAATAGAGTACATATGATTGGTATTGGCGGTGTTAGTATGAGTGGTATCGCCGAAATACTTCATAAATATGGTGTAATAGTAACAGGTTCAGATATGTCTAATTCTGAAATTGTAGAAAAATTAATATCTAATGGTATACCTGTTACAATTGGTCATGATTTCGAAAATTTAGCCAAAGCAGATATTGTAGTATATTCAGCAGCTGTAAAACAGGAAGATCCTGAAATGCAAAAAGCCAAAGAACTTAATATTCCTGTTTGCGAAAGATGCGATTTTTTAGGAATGCTTACAAAAGCATTTAATGATACAATTGGTATCTCTGGAACACATGGAAAAACAACAACTACATCTTTAGTTTCACTATGCTTTTTAGAAGCGAAAAAAGACCCAACAATTCAAGTTGGTGCTTTATTAAAAGCTATTGATGGTAATTATAAAGTTGGAACTAGTGAACATTTTATTATTGAAGCATGTGAATATGTAGAAAGCTTTTTAAAATTTTTCCCTAAAGCAGAAATAATCTTAAATATAGACAATGATCACCTTGATTATTTTAAAACTTTTGAAAACATAAAAAAAGCTTTTATAAAATATGTTAAAATACTTCCAGATAATGGTTTATTAGTTGTAAATGGTGATGATAGTAATTGTTTAGATTTATTAGAATATACTAATGCTACAAAGTTAACTTATGGAATTACAAACAAACATACAGATTTCTTTGCTGTAAATATTGTTTTTGACAATAATGGATTCCCTGCTTTTGATGTTTATAAAAAAGACCAATTTTATGAAAGAATTCAATTAAGAATACCAGGAATGCATAATGTATTAAATGCTTTAGCATGTATTGCTCTTTGCGATTATTATGGAATAAGTTCAGAGCATATTAAATCTGCACTACAAAAGTTTACAGGAGCACATAGAAGATTTGAATATAAAGGAACTGTAAATGGTGCAACTGTTTTTGATGATTATGGTCATCATCCTACTGAAATTGTTGCAACTGCAAAAGCTTTAATGAATAAAAAATACAATTCTTCTTGGGTTGTTTTTCAACCACACACTTATAGTAGAACAAAAACATTATTAGAAGATTTTGCAAAAGCATTATTAAACTTTGACAATATAATTGTAACAGACATTTATGCTGCCAGAGAAACAAATAGATATGGTGTATCTTCATTAGATTTAGTTAATAAAATTAAATCTTTAGGAAAAGATTCAGCTATTTATATTTCTGATTTTGATGAAATTATAAAATATTTAAAACAAAATGTAAAAAAAGATGATATTATACTTACACTAGGTGCAGGTACAGTAACTGATATATCTAATAAAATAGTAGAAGACAATTAATTGTCTTCTACTTCTTTCATTTGTTTTAACATTGTATCAGCAAAAATCCCATATCCTTTTTCAGGATTATTGACCATAACATGTGTTACAGCTCCAACAAATTTTCCATCTTGGATTATTGGTGAGCCACTCATTCCTTGTATTATTCCCCCTGTTTTTTCTAATAATCTTTCATCAGTTACTTTAATTATCATATTTTTATTACTTCTATTTGTTGCAGTATATACTCTTTCTATTTCTATTTCGTATTCTGCTCTTTTATTATCATCTAAAGTACAAATAATAGTTGCTTTGCCAGTTTTTACTTCATCTCTTGGCATTACTTCTAACTCTTTACCATTTTCCAGAATATCTGTATTTGTTAATTTTCCATATATACCAAAATTCGTATTTTTATATACTTCTCCTATAACCTTTCCATTATCTATACTTCCTTGTACCTCGCCGGGGCTTCCCTTTTCACCTTTAATAATAGAAACAATTTTACTTGTTATAACTTCTCCCTTTGCAATATCAATTAATTTATTTGTATCAACATCTAATATTCCATGTCCTAATGCTCCAAACATTTTACTCTGTGGATCGTAATATGTTATTGTTCCAACACCTGTTGCAGCATCTCTTACCCATAATCCTAATTTGTATTCATTTTCTTCAGTTTTTGTTGGTAACATTTCTGTAGTATAATTATTTCCATTTCTTACATATGTTATTTCTATTTCTTTACCATTGCATTCATTAACTTTTGAAATTAAATCACTAGTACAAGTAACAGATTCATCATCTACTTTTACAATCATATCCCCTTCTTTTATTCCAGATTCTTTATATGGAGAATAGGTTTTATTATCTGTACCTACAATCTCTGACATTCCTACTACCAAAACTCCACTAGTATATAGCCTTAAACCTATCGCTTCTCCTCCTGGAATAACGACAGTATTAGGTATTACATTTACTGTTATATCTTTTAGAGAAAAATTTCCTAAATTTAAAGATAAATCAAGTTTTCCAACTTTATTTGATATTTTTTGTGTATCTGACGCTACAGCTTCTATTGTTTTTCCAGATGAATCAGAAAAACTAAGTCCTAAAATTGTTTTTATATCTAAACTTTCTCCTTGTAAAAGTATTATACTATCTGGGATAGAAGTTATATTTGTTACATATACTAATACTATAAGCAATATTAAAATTAATAAAATTCTAAAAATCTTTTTCATATTAACCTCTCAAAATTATTTTGTCCTTTTTTTATGAATTAATACTGGAAAGGTTTTTTATCGAAGAAAAAAATCAGGAAGATTATATATATCTTCCCGATTAAATTAAATTTATTTTTTTAGCTTGGATCTCCTAAATCTAAACTCTTATATGCATTATATCTTTCTCTAAATAGTGCTGTATAATATGCACTTTTTAAATTATTGTTTGTAGCCATATTTAAAATTTCATCAACATCATATGTCAGTGCTCCTTCTGTTGCAGAAGAACCGGTCACTTGTAATAAGACTTGCTGAAGATATTATACAACTATAATCTGCAGTTGCATCCCTATGAGGATAATATTGACCAGGTGAACCTGTTGCATCATTAAAACTTTCTGGCTCAAAATCTATATTTCTATAACCAATCAAATTTTCTCCAACATTTGAAGGTAAACTTGCATCTAAATGTCTAAAATCATGATATACTTTTGCACTAGTATCCAAAATGTATATTAACTTTGGATCTACAAATTCTCTATTTAAGTTATTTGTAACAATTGTATATCCCATATATTCGTTATATCCTAAATTTTGTCCTTGCATAAATGCTATTAAACAAGTATTATTTAATATTCTGTCCCATTCTAGTTCTGATAAAGTTGGCATTTTAGCAGATTGTGCAGAATTTGCATTCATTTTTGCTATAGTAGCTTCTAGATTAGTTGTAATTGAATTTCTAATAATTTGTTTTCTATGTTCATCAAAATTTTCCATACCTTCATCTGAAAAATCAAATAATTGTTTTGATTGCATTTCGTTTGACATGCCTAAATCATCTGGTGAAACATCTACAATATCACTATAATTAATCCAAGATAATTTAGATCTTACTTTTTCTGAAAAGTCTTTTGCTTCTATTAAATATTGTATTGCACTATTATCTTTTCTATATGTTGTACCTAATTCATTAATAATATTAGTATCATCAAAAACCTGTGATGTTCCATCAACATTATATTTAAACCATCTAGAACCATCCCAATATGCTTTTTCTCTTCTTCCTTCTGAGTTGTTTACATATACATATGGCATTTCATCATATGAACCATCTGGATTATTATTTTTTCCTTCTGCATATGATGTAATATTTGCTTCACTTAATCGTTCTTCCACAATATTTACACCTTTATAAGTTTTTCCATCTGAAGATATGTCATTAGGATTTTCTAAATATCCAGAAAAAGTCTCATAATCATCAGAGCCTGATCCAGATTTATAAAATACAGTAATATAATTATCTAATGTATAATTAATTATTGCTTCTCTATCTCCTTCTCTATATCTTGCTGAATAGTAAACATATGGTTTTAGACCATCTGCTGACTCATTAGAATTTAAATCTATTACTGTATTTCCTGAGGCATTAATATCAGCAATATTATTATATTTAGTATAAATATAATATCCATCATATAAAGTATAAACTAAAGCAGGAATATATCCAGATAACTCTTCTTGTGAGTAACCTGCTTGTCCAAAATTTGTAGCTAAAGAATTATAAAATGTATTAACAGATGCTTCAACATCTCTTATCTTTTCTTCTGCTATATTTTGTGTATTGCTGTTTAATTCATTAATTTGAAATGCTTTAATTGCATCATATGAAGCATTACTTAATATAGAGTCATAATTTGATTGTGCATTAACATAACTTATTTGTAATTGCAAATATGCTGAAGTAACCAATATAATTGGAACAATTATTAGAATAAATATTACTATCCAACCTTGTAATTTCATATTTTCTCCTCACTTTATCACTTGTAATTTCTTTTATTATGCAAAAAAATATTATAATATTCTCTTGCATAATAAAAGAAGTAGCTATGCTATTGTACAGATTGCTTCACAATCGCACATTTTACTGAAACTTTCTTTTATTATTTTGGAAAAATCTTTCGATTTTTTCGAAATAATAAAAGAAAAAGGTGCTCTTTAAAAACACCCATTATTTCTTTTTAAATTAATTTCTTCCATTAACAGTAACAATACCACCTTGTGAACCACCTATTGTAGCAGCATCATTTCCTGTTACAGTATAAAAGAAGTTTCTTAATAATTGAGAAATTGTTGTGTTTGTATTTTTAGCGGTAACAGATACAATATCTCCTTCTTTTAAATATTTTGTATAGTCATTATCTGGATCTTGGATTTCGCCTAAAACTTGTGTCGTATATTCTGCATAATATACATTTTCACCAATTTTTTCGTAAGTAGTCTGTGCTGTTTTCTTACCTGGATTTTCATCTAATATTTGTACTACTATTTCTACATCATATACGTTTCCTGTAGCATTTAATTCTGCTACAAGTCTATCATATGATTCTAATGTAATCCTTCCTGTAGAACGAACCTCATCCACAAATGTTGAAACCGCATTTTGTACCGCAAGTTGTGATACATCATCACTACGGTCTGCTACTGACATTAGTGGAAAAACAAATATTAAAATTGCTCCTAATACTATTACAATTATTGTAATAACTGTATCTCCCATTTTAATTACCTCCTATTTTATGGCATAACAGTATATGTAATTATTCTTTTATAGTTTTTATTTATATCTATGTCTGTATCTCCTGTTCCATCTGGATCTGCCGTATTATCTTCTACTATTCCCAATCTTTCGATAAAATTAGTATCCTCATAATAATTATACAAATTTTTTACTACAGAGTCAATATGATTATTTATTAATTGTCTATTTCCAACCCACGAAGCTGTATGTTTTTCTCCTAAATCATCATACCATATTTCTGTATTTAAATCTAAATCATTTCTTGGTTCTCCACCTTCATCATCATAAATTGTTAAAGGCGCACCAGACGCATCATAAAATTGGACAGCAAATCTTTCTGTATGGTAACGATACAATGTTGGAACAATATCAGCTAATGTAACAGTTCTTGCAAGTCCAAGTGCAGGATTTTCTACTTCTATGTATTGGTAAGTAGATTGCCTATCTTCATTTTGGATAATTGAATCTGCCGTAAAAGTAGCACGAGAGAGCATAAACATGGCTACAGATAAGCCCATTATAAATATTAGCATAAATCCTGCCATTTTTAAGGCCTCTACTGCATTTTCCATGTTTATCCTCCCTCCTAGTGCTTTTTATTTTATTATTAATTATTAATTTCCATTTCACTAATGTATCCAGAGTAAGCTCCACCATTTTCATCATCATAATATCCTGTAATACTTACAGTATATGAACCTGAAGATGTTATATCAGCTTTTGCATCTGAAAAGTCTGTAGGATCAGTTGCACTAACTACTCCTGAAACTGTTATTTGAGCATCTGGATAATTAATATTATTAGTTCTTATTGTATCTAATAATGCTTTAACCTCTGTTCCTGTACATCTACCTTCATAGCGGCTAAATGGATCGTTATGAGATTGAACCTCTGTACTTGATAATTGCTCTGTTCCTGTGTTTGCACTTGCTTGTTGGAATACATAAACTCCAAGTGCGATAAGTAAAATTGCTAATAAAATAGCACCTGCTATGATTAATGCTTTTGATGCATTCTCCATAATAAATTCCTCCTTTGTTTTTTTTAATTATATATTTAGTAAAACCTTATTAACTTAATTTAAGATATTTGTTCAATATATAAATAGCTTATCCTACCTGTTTTTTTGTGATATTCTACTTTTGTGCATTTAAATTTAATATTACTATAGTTATTAACAAAATTAGAAATTTCTCCTGAATTTATTAATTCCATAGAATATTCTTTTTCTGTATCTCTTAAATATATATCGACTCTTACAGAATATGAATCATCTACAATATATTTTCCTTTACTATCTTTTGGTATTTCGTAATTTTCATTATTATCAATAGCTAAATTTATTATTGTTGCTAATTCATTTCCATAAAATTCTGTTTTTGTATATTCTAAAAAATTATTATTAAATTTTTTTATTTCATTACCATTTTTTTGGTACATAGAATATGCATATGTAATAGATAAAACAATGCAAATTACTATTACGCAAATTATACAAATTATTCTTTTCATATGCATCCTTTCACTAATTATAACACTTTACAACAAAAATTGTAAATATTTTTTTTATAATTAAATTGTAAAAATATGTCTTTTATGGAATTCTGCTAAATACTACCTCTGTAATTAGTCCATCAGTTGAATGTACAACACAAGTAAATAATGTTTTTTGGCCTCTGTTTGGATTACTTGAATCTAATTCATATTCAGTATAATCATTTAATAACTGATTTAAATCTATAGAATCTCTTTCCAAACCTGTACTTGCAGCTCCAGATATTCCACCTTGTATTCTTACAGATATATAACCTCTATCACCTTCTGAAACACCTAATGATGCATTATTATCCCTTGCATTATTTGCTGCAGTAACTATATCATAAATTGTATTTTCATCAGAACCTTCATATTGAAGAAATTCTTCATTTGCTGCAGTTAAGTGTCTTTCATTTACTCGTTCTGTTACTTCTCTTGCATGTTCGCCAAAATTATTAAAAACATATACTAAAAGTGAGGCAACCATTAGTGAAATTAGTAATCCACCAGCCATTATTAAAGCTTTTGAAGCATTCTCCATATTAAGTTGCCTCCTTTCAAATTAAACTAATTATTTTTGTTCAAATGTCATACTTGCAACTCTTCCTGAATCAGAAAATGTAGTACCTGTTGAATCAAATTTTAATCTTTTAAATTGTACATATTTATAATATTCTTGTGCAGCAACTTGCAAATTATTTCTATCTATACTTGGATCTATCTCTAATGCTGTGCATAAATCATTAAAAGCATTCCAATCACTACTACTTTTTGCAAGTCTTTCCCAATAAGAAGAATCTAGCCCTTTTCCACTTGTTCCATTATATGCTGGATTATCAACAGTTGCATCCATTGCATCCTTTATAGTATCTGCTATATCTTCTAGGTTATAATTACGATTTGATGTAAATAAATCATCTGCAGTTCCTTTTATATGTACTTCCATAGTCATTTCTGGATAATGATTTTCTGTAACATCATCAGAATTGTTATAATCAATCATTTTGTTAACTAATCCTAATAATTCGCTACCATATAATGTTTTTTCATATGATAAATAACTTTTATTAAAATCTGTAATTACTTGTGCATTTTCTTCTCTAAATTGTGCTTCTTGGGAATCTCCCCATTCTCTAACAGAATATATTACTAGGACCAATAACATTAATGCAATTAAAATTCCACCTGCCATAACAAATGCTTTGGTTGCGTTTTCCATATTATTTCTCCTTTACTGCATTGAAGACATTGTTGAGAATGATGTGTTCATACTTGTTAAACCAATTACAACTAATGGTGCTATTAAGTATCCACAGAACATACATATCATTGGTGCAAAACCAATACCTTTACCAATTAAACCTTTTCTTGCAATTAATCTATCATTAGATTCTTTTCTTTTAGCTTGGTAATAGTCTCTTTCTGTGTCTAACTCATCAAATGCTTCAACAATAGGTATTTTTTCAACTGCTGCTTGCATACTTTCTACAATTCTTATCATATCTTGATAAGATATATCTTCTTTTAATTGTTCTAATGCTTCCCAAGCTCCAGCTTCATAGTTGTTAACACATTTACTTATTGGCTCTTTAAAAATATTTGCATATCTTTCTAGCCACTCAAGTATCATTTCTACATTAACTCTTTCAATTCTCATAAGCATTAATATAATTGTTTGGAATTGCATTACTTCGTTTTCCATTTCCATCTGTCTCATTCTCTTTTGGAAATATAATAGTAAAATTGGGAATGCATATCCAATAATACCAAATACTAAGCCTAATAGAATTTCAAACCATTTTAAATACTCTCCATTTATAGTTTGCAATTTTTCATAAATTCTTTCTGAATCTGTTGCTAACTTATCATCTGTTGCACCTTCATATTCTTTTGATCTTTTCATTGCTCTTAAAATATCATCTTGAGTTGTTTTTAAATTTCCTCTAAACATATCTAAGAATTTATTATCAATTCTAGTAATTTCCATTGCTGCTTCTTCATCTGAATCCCCCATTGTACTAATCAAATCATACTCTGAGGTAGGCTCTGTGTATATATAATCTATTTGAAGTTTATGTAAATAAATCATAATAAGAATTGAAGCAATTAAAACTACAATAAATAAAACAATTCTATTTATATACAGCCACGACATTTTTAATGGTGATGCCGCATCCTTTAGTAATTCTTTTACTTTTCTATACTCTTTTGTACCTTCTTTTGGAATAAATAGGTCAACAAATTTTTTAATTGGTTTCTTTCTATATAATTTTTCTTGCCAAGGATTTTCTGTATTTTGTGTCTTTGTATTTACAGAACCATTGTCTTTTAATTTTCTAGTAAGTGTATAACAAATAAATGTTAAAACAATAATTAATATTTGTACTATCATTCCTAGTTTTCCCATGTAAAAACTTTTTGTAAAAGCAAATTGGCTTACTGACCAATTTTTTATTACTTCAAGGAATAACATTGGTACAATAGATATTACAGCCAAGCTTTGGAATACATAGTCTAATTTATCCCTTTTTAATATTTCTAGTTGCATTTCTTGTGTAATGTTATTTAAATTTTTTAAGTATAATGATGCTCCATCTTGTTTTCTATCTCCATATTCTTTTGTAAGATATGAAATTCCTGCAAATTCTTTTAAATAGCTGTTTGGAGCAATATCATAATATTTTTCTAGTTCCATTTCCGGATCATCAGAAATTAATATTTCATATATTTTTTCTGCTTGTCTTGAAATTTCTAGTTCATTATCTTGTGCAGTTTGATAAATTGCTTCTTCAACCATATTAAATTCATGATATGCATGTCTAATTTCACCAAAGAAGTTAATTTGCTGTTTTAACAAATTATTATCAATTTTATCTACCATACCATCAATCATACTGTCTAATATAAAAATTTCAAAAATTATTAAAATACCTAATAATAAAATATTACTTGATGTAAGAACTATAATAAGAATAGTAAGTGGCAATACTACTAATATACCTTTTGTTAATATTTGAGAAGCTTGTTTTCTTGTTAAATATTCATCATCAATATTTATTATTTCTAGTCTTCTACGCAATTTTAACAAATAACGTTTTATTAATGGAATTTTTCTATATTTTAGGTATAATTTTTGATATATAATATCTGATGAAAATTTTGTCTTTTCAGTCCCTCTTTTTAATTGCTGTAACTGCTTATATTGCGCACTTTGCATCTTTTTTCTAAGATACATAAAAACCGCAAGCATTACAAGGAAAATTACACCCATTGCAATAATTATGTATAATAAAAACTGGTTTGACATTAAGGTTTGCACACCCCTTTCTTATTATTCTTCATTTGTTTTTTTGTTTTTTTCTGTTTTTAATACTTCTGATGGTCTATCATTTGAACTTATAGTAACTCCCCAATGGTCTTCTATAAATTTATCAAATTCTGCTAAATCTTTATCATCCATATTTAATCTCATTTCTTGAATATTATGATCTGTAATTTTATTTGTAATTACATATTCTCCATCATGATATTCTAGAATATTTCTGTATGTATATAATTTTTTATCTGTTGATTTTGTAAAGAAATGTGTTGCATTATCAAAAAATTTATCAAATTTTCCTTCTAATGTTTTTTCTTTTCTATGGTCAAATGTATATTCGTTTTTATCTTCAACTGGTATACATTCTGTTATTCTTTCTATATATCTTTTTCCTCTAAAGTCTTTTACTTGGTGAATATCAAAATTTAATACTTGTACAACTTGCTCTTCAGCAGTTTTTTCATTTGTGAACACACCAGTTCTAAGCATAGAGTTTCTTAGAGCTGTAACTAAATCTGGGAAAGTTTTAGCATGGTGTGTAAATAAAGTAAATTTAGAAGCAACTTGGGCTGCTTGAATCATCCAAGATGCAACCGGGTCTGTTGCAACCTCACCTATGATGTTAACAGAACCGTCAGTTTTCTTTTGAACATCTAGACCTTCTTGTCCAGAAATTGTATCTGTTTCTCTAAATGTTAATATGTTTCTTGTTGGATAAATCTTTCTTAAGTGAAGCTCGAATGCAGTTTCCTGAACTCTTATGTTCATTGTTTCATAAATATTTTCGATCATACCCATTAAAAGTGTTGTTTTACCAGAACCTTGTTCACCTGTTATTGATACAATTCTTGCTCCTTTTACTAAGAATTTTAATAATGCTATTGCATCTTCTTTTCCTGGATCTCTAACTAATTGCTCTAATGTAGCACGTTTTACGTCGAATTTTCTTACGAAAAATGCCCATGTTTCTGAGAAACTTGGTCTAACTACAACTACACGAGAACCATCTTTCATTTCATTTATCTTGTAACCATTTGTATCAGATAACTGACCAGGATTATTGTATTTATAAATGTTTTGGCAAACTCTTTTTAATTCTGCTTCTGTACCAAATGATAAAAATGCTAAACGAATAGATTTACCTTGGAAGAATATCCAAATACTATCACA
>CALXVT010000048.1 GCA_944392175.1 uncultured Clostridia bacterium | reverse complement strand
TCCATAACTGCAACACATGAATTTGTTGTTCCTAAGTCAATTCCTATAATTTTTCCCATTTTAAATTCCTCCTAAAATATTATTTAATTTTTAAATTATAATTTTCTTTAAATTGATTAATTATAATTTTGTTATTCTCGATAAATTCTTTTGTAACTTTTGATTGCCATTCTGCTTTTGTCATTTGTGATAATTTTCTATTTGATAATGTTTTATATCCTAATTCCTCACCAAACCAATCTGGTTTTTGGAAATTATTAGCTAATTCTTCGTTTGGAAATTCTACTTCTAAAGTAAGCATTCCTTCTAAATAATCATAGTATATATCTATTTCTGCTTTTAAATTATTACCTATTGGAATTTTAATTCTTGTTTTTTCTATTATATTGCTGATTTTATTTTTAATAAGATTTTCAAATTCTTCTTTTGAAATTTCATTTTCTATTTCGTATCTGTTTCCAATATTTGATTTATCTTTTATATCACCTTTTGTTTTTAGTGTATAAATATATACCTGTGTATTTTCAGGATAATTTTCTTTTATGTTTCTTATCCTTATAAGTGTTAAATTATCTATATATATAAATGCTTGTTTTATATATACTATATTTTCTATTTTTAAATCTTTTGGTAAATATTTAATAGCAAATTTTCTTTCTATTTCTTTATTCATAATTCTTTCCTTTTTTATATGTTTACAATCTCGCTTTCGCTCGATTGCATAAGTCATCCGTAGTTCACTTCGTTCACACGGCTGACTTAGTTTGCGACTACAACCATAGAATGTCTTATAACTTTGTTTCCAATTTTATATCCTTTTCTATAGTCTTCTTTTATTTCTTTTTCTCCTAAATTTTCATCTACTACAGAACTTACTGCTTCGTGTAATTCTGGATCAAAAGTTTTTCCTACTGCTTCTATTTCTTCTACTCCATTTGCTTTCAATAAATCTTGTAATTGTTTGTAAACTAATTCTACACCTTGTTTATAACTTGTATCTTTAGTTTCTACTTGAACAGCTTTTTCCAAATTATCAAGTACTGGTAAAATTCCTGTCATTATATCTCCCATAATTGAGTTGTATAATTGATCTCTTTCTTTTGCACTTCTCTTTTTGTAGTTCTCGAATTCTGCCAAAACTCTTTTATATCTATCCATTAACTCATCATATTCTTGCTCTTTTTTTACTAAATCTTCCTTTTTTACCATTTCATCTGATTTGATTACTTCTGGTTCTTTCTTTTCTTCTTTTTTTACATCTTTTTTTTCTGCCAATTTACATACCCTCTTTCTTATCATTATCTTCATTTAATTTTTTGCTTATATACTTCATTACTGCTATAACTTTTGCATAATCCATTCTTTTTGGTCCTATAATTCCAATTGTTCCTAAGTCTTTATCTCCTAAAGTATGTTTAAATGTTATTATACTAAAGTCTTTCAAATTACTGTTTTCATCATCATCGCCTATGAAAACATTTATATCTTCCGCATCACCAGAATTAAATATCTCTAACATTTCATCCTTTGCATCTAGTAAATTCACGAAATTTTTTGCAACTTTCATACTTTTAAACTCTGGTAAATCAAAGGATTTTTTTGCTCCTTCTAAGAATATATTATTATTTTCTTCTTCTACAATTTTATTAATTTGTTCGATTATAGCTTTCATAATTCCTATACTATAATGCACTTCAGAGAAAATGTAATCTGCCATTGGTTTATCTATTTTAGATAATGGCTTTCCTCTTAATCTTGTATTGAACAAATTATTTAGTGTATCTACTTGGCTTTCTGTTATATCTTCATCAAATTTAATAATTGTTTCCTTAACTAATCCTGTATCTGTTACAATTACAACCATTAACATTCGTTGTCCTAAAGAAACGAATTTGATTTCTTCTATAATTTGCTTGTCTGCTTTGGGGCCAACTGCAACTGTTGTATAATGTGTTATTTCTGATAATGTTGTCGTTGCAACTTTTGTCAAATCTTCTATTTCATTAACTTTTATTTTTAATTTGTTTTGAATATATTTAATCTCTTCTAATGATAAATTATCTTCTTTTAATAATTCATTAACATAGTATCTGTATCCCTCTGCTGATGGAACTCTTCCTGCTGAAGTATGTGGCTTATCTAAAAAACCAATACTTTCAAGTTGAGCCATATCATTTCTTATTGTTGCACTACTATAATCTAGTCCATGACCTTTTGTTATACTTCCTGAACTTACAGGCTCTGCTGTATTAATATATTCTTCTACTATTGCTTGTAATACTTTCTTTTTTCTTTCGTCTAAATCTTTCTTTTTCAATATTTTTCACCTCTTTAGCACTCTTTGTGTTTGATTGCTAAATTCTTTAAATATATTATATTCAATTTTAGCAAATGTCAATACCTTTTGCTAAAATTTCTTTGTGAATTTTTTGTGAATATTTTTATATTTTTTAACAGAAAAGAGGAGAATCGCTATCAGCTCTTCTCCTCCGCCAAATGGCTTAGTTTAATACTTTGTTGTCCAACCAGCTATACACATCTGCATATATCTGGTCTTTTTCTTTTTCGTGCAAGATGTCATGGCGCAAACCAGGATACATCTTTACAGAAATATCCTTAACGCCTGCTTTTCTTAGCACTTTTTCTGTCGCCTTTACTCCTTTCCCGCAGTCCCCCACAGGATCCATATCTCCGGAAATAAGGAGCACTGGCAAGTCTTTATCCATCTTCTTAATGTTCTTCACATTAGATGAATAAAGCATCCCGTCAAGCAGTTCTCTAAAAAGTCCTGCTGAAAAGTCTCCGCCTTTTTGCGGATCTTTTATGTATTCATCTAACGCTTTCTCATTGGAACATAGCCAATCATACTCCGTTCTGTTTGGAGCAAAGATTTTATTATATGTTCCGAACGTCAACTGATGGATTGCTGGAGTTGAATTTTCTTCACCAGCTTTTTTGGCTTCTTTATTTGCCATAAATCTGCCAATCTTTATAGCTACCGGAGCCATCTGTCCAGTTCCCATAAGGATTGCTCCATCCAGATCACCTGGATAGTCAATCAAATAGGTCCTTAGGACAAATGAACCTAAAGAAAATCCCAGTATACAGTATGGTGTATTAGGATATTTTTCTTTTGTCATATTTTTTAGTGTAGCAATATCCTTTACCACCCAGTTCCAACTGCCTTGTGGGCCAAAGTACATTGGCTTTGCACCTTCAGCAATTGATTCTCCATGACCTAAATGGTCATTTCCGACAACTACAAAGCCTTTGCTAGTTAAGTACTCAGCAAATTCTTCATAGTGTAAGATATACTCTGTTACGCCATGAGCAATCTGCAATACACCAACAGGCTCTGTATCTGGTGTCCACTCCACTGCATGTATCTGTGTCCTTCCATCAGCTGATGGATAAAAAAATTCGCTTTTCTTCATTTGTTTTTCCTCCTGTATTTAGCCATTTGACTATTTAATAAATTAACTTTCTTGGCCTACTAATTGTTTCGGCTAAAAAAACTAATTTACTTTATTTTACCATTTTTTGCTCACTTTTTCAATTATGTAAACGGTATTGCTATCAAAACCACGTTCTATATTTTATACAAACTCTTCCCAAACTAAATTTGCAAAATCTAATCCTTTATTTGTAAGTTTTATATTATCTAAATCAATCTCTATTACTCCCTCTTCTACAAGTTTTTTTAACTCTCTATTAAATAAATATAGAGGATTATCTATATATTTTTGTTTGAACTCTGATACACTTATACCTTCAAGAGTACGTAATCCTAACATCATATATTCTTTTTTTGCATCTTCTAAGCTTTGCTTTTCTTCCAATTTTTTATTCTCTGGATTTTGCAAATATTCTTCTAGACTATTTGTATTAGAATATCTTATATTATTGTAGTATGAATGTGCAGAAACACCAAATCCAAGATAATTATGTTGTTTCCAACAATTATAATTATGTTTGGATTTATATCCTTTTTTAGCAAAATTAGAAATCTCATAGTGTTCATAACCATATTTTTCTAATATTTCTTTTACTTTCCAATACATTTTTCTTTCTAATTCTTCATCTGGCAATTCTAGTTTGCCTAAGTTCACTAACACTTCCATTTTTGTATTTTCTTCTAATATCAAAGAATATACAGAAACATGTTTAGGTTTTAAATATTTAATTTCTCTTAAGCTATCTTCTACATCTTGAAGAGTTTGTTCTGGAAGGCCAATCATCAAATCAACATTTATATTTTTAAATCCTACTTCTGTTGCCATTTCATATGTATTTAAAAAATCTTCATAACTGTGTATTCTTCCTATTTCTTTTAATAGCTTATCTTTTGTAGATTGAAGACCTATACTTAATCGATTTATACCAGAATCCTTATATACTTGTAATTTTTCTTTTTTTACAGTTCCCGGATTCACTTCAATAGTTATTTCTGCATTCTTTTTTACCTTAAAATTACTTCTTATACAATCTAAAATTTCTTTTATATAATTAGAATCTATAACTGATGGAGTTCCTCCACCAATATAGATTGTATCTATATAATTTTTAATTTTTTTGCTTCTTTCTTTTATTTCATCTTTTAGTGCTTGTACATAGTCTTCTTGCTTACTTAATTTGTTAGGATATGATGTAAAATCACAATAATAACATTTTTGCATACAAAAAGGTATATGTACATATATACCTATATTCTCCATATTATAATTCCTCTGACATCTTTATTAATTTATTTAATCTATAATTTACTCCAGATTTTCCTACTGGTTCTTTTAACATATTTCCTAATTCTACTAAACTTGCATCTGGATTTTTTATTCTAAGCTCTGCAATTTCTTTAAGTTCTTCTGGTAAATTAGTAAATTTTCTACTATTCTTTATCTTTCTTATTGCTTCTATTTGTCTTGTTGCTGCTGTAACTGTTTTATTTAAATTTGCAACTTCACAATTTACCATTCTATTTACATTATTTCTAGCATCTTTTATAACTCGTATTTCTTCAAATTTTAGCATAGAATTACTAGCTCCAATTAATGCTAAAAAATTAGATATCTCTTCTCCATCTTTTATGTATAATGAAATGCTTCCATTTCTTTTTAATCTTTTAATAGACAAATTATAGTTTTCTAATAATTTTTTTATGAATTCAAAATTTTTCTCATTTTCAAAATTAATTTCCAAATGATATTTATGAATAGGCTCACTCATAAATCCACCACCCATAAAAGCACCTCTTATAACTGCTTTTATATTTTTATCCTCTTTTATCTCGGTATTATTTATACAAATATTTGAATCTATAATTTCTATATCCTTTAGGTCAGTTTTTTTACTAAAACTTATTACATATAATTTTCCTTGCATTTCTATATTATATTCAATATTTAAATTATTTAGCAATTTATTTAATCTATTAATATTATATTCGCTTTCAGTTGAATATCTTATCTTTTTTTCTACTTTTGTATTTTTAGTAATTAGATATCCAATTAATTCATAATATACAGCCTCTTTATCTTTTAAATTTGACATTTGGCTTAGTTCTTCTTTTATTTCTCCTGAAAAAGACATTCTTGCCTCCTATTTTTCAATTATTATAACTCTATCATTATTTGCCAAATCTTTTATACATTCTATATTTTTATATCTCTTATCATTTTTATATAAATTAATTAAATCTTCTTTTTGGTCATATCCTATTTCTAAATATAACTTTCCTTCATCTTTTAAATAATTATATGCTTCTTTTAATATTTTTTTATAAAAATCTAATCCATCATTTCCACCATCTAATGCAATAATAGGTTCGTTTTGAACTTCGTTATCTAAAGTTTTAATTATATCAGTTTTTATATATGGTGGATTTGATACTATTATATCAAATTCATCTTGTATGTTTTGAAATAAATCAGAATTTATAAAATTTATTTCAGTATTATTTTGCTTTGCATTATTTTGAGCAATGTCTAAGGCTTTTTTACTTATATCTGATGCAAAAACTTCAGCTTGTGGTAAATAGTGTTTTAATGATATTGCTATACAGCCACTACCAGTGCATAAGTCTAAAATCTTAATTTTTCTATCTTTATACTTATTTATTATTTGTTCTACTAATATTTCCGTATCTGGTTGTGGAATTAATACATTTTCATCCACAAAAAATTTTAATCCCATAAATTCTTGCTCATTTACTATATATTGTATTGGAATATTATCATTTAGTTTTTTTATTCCTTCTAGTATTTTTTCTTTTTGATTATCATCTATTTCATCTTCACTATGTGCTAATAAAAATTCTTTAGGTATATTTAAAACTTTTGAAAATAGTATTCTAATCTTTAAATTTGCTTCTTTTATGTTCTTTAATTCATCATTTGCAATTTTTTGTATTTCTTTTATTTTCATATCTATCCTCTTAATTTTTGTATAATTATATATAAACTTTTTTATAAAATCAATTACATTATTATTAAAATTATTTCGTCTAAAAGCAGAAAAAAAACTTGCCCCGCCTTAGCCGTAAGAAGTTTAGAAATTTTAAGAGCCTACTCGCGTAGGTGGGTGTCTTGTTAAATGCTTGTGGGCTTCTTACTACTATATAAGTGTAAGCTTGCACGCCACATCTAAAGGCGGACTCCCTTATAAAATTTGTTGGTTCTAAAATTCCTGTCTACACGCACTATGCAGGGAAGTTTTATAGTTTGTCGTTTATTAATTTTTTATTTATCTGTATCTTATCATATTAATTTTTTTATTTCAATATCTTTTTAGTGTAATTTTTGTGTTTTTTTCGAGACAATTTTATTCATCCTCTTTATTTCATTTTTATTTGAATTCATTTATATATTTTTAGTATTTGTATTTTTTATAATATTATGATAAAATATTATTTTTATTACTTATTTTTTTTAATTAATATTTTAATTGTACAAATTGATTTTTAATAAGGGCAAGCACGAAAAATTCTTCCTCTCATATACTTTTGTTATAGAGTATTTTATGGAGGTAAATAAAATGTTTGGAACTCTTTCTATTCCTAGCTTTATTACGTTTTTAAGTTCAGCAGTATTTGTTGTTGGATACATACAAACTTCAAATCTATTTCCAAAACCATTATCTAGCAATGAAGAAGCTTATTATTTAGATAAATTTGAAAATGGAGATACTGAAGCACGAAATATTCTAATTGAGCGAAATTTACGATTAGTCGCCCATGTTGCCAAAAAGTATTCTAATTCTAGTATAGAACAAGATGACTTAATTTCAATTGGTACAATTGGTTTAATTAAAGGAATAAATAGTTTTAAAAATGATAAAGGTGTAAAACTCTCCACATATGTTGCAAGATGTATTGATAATGAAATATTAATGTTTTTACGTTCATCTAAAAAGTTACAATCTGAAGTAAAATTAAATGACCCAATTGGAAAGGATAAAGATGATAATGTTGTTACATTACAAGAAGTATTGGAAGCTGATATAAGAAGTATTGAAGATCAAGTTGATTTAGGCTTAAAAACTGAAGAATTATATAATAACATTGATAAAATACTAAAGTCCCGTGAAAAAAACATTATAGAAAGACGTTATGGATTAAATGGACATAAACCAGAAACTCAAAATGAAATTGCAAAAGATTTAGGAATTTCCAGATCTTATGTATCTAGAATTGAAACTAAAGCAATAAAAAAATTAGAAGCAAAACTAAAGAAGTGAATTTTATTCACTTCTTAAATTATATTTAAGTGCTCCAATAATATTTTTACTCCTATAAATATTAATACTATTCCACCTAAAATTTCAGCTTTATTTTCAAACTTGTTTCCAAAATTATTTCCAATTTTAGTTCCAATTACACATAATATAAATGTAATTATTCCAATAATTGATACAGCCAATAATAAATTTACTTGTAAAAAAGCAAATGTTATTCCTACAGCAAGTGCATCTATACTTGTTGCAATTGCCAGAATTACCATTACTTTCCAATTTATACTATCATTAACACTTATATTATCTTCTTTAAAAGCATCTATAATCATTTTAATACCTATTATTAATAGTAGTCCAAAAGCAATCCAATGATCTATTGAAGTTACAAGATTTTCAAAGGTCTTTCCTAAGGTAAATCCTATAACTGGCATTAGTGCTTGAAATATGCCAAAATATAAGCCTATTATTATTGCTTTTTTCCAATTCATTTTTGACATAGATATACCTTTGCAAATTGAAACTGCAAAGGCATCCATTCCAAGTCCTATAGCTATTAATATTAATTCCAAAATATCCATTTTGTTTTCCTTCCTGCTTTAATTTTTGTTTTTAAATATTCTTTTTATTTTATTAATAATTTCTTTTAAATAACTATGCTTATATGCCACAAGCTCTTTTTTTATTACTTTATTTTTATTTCTTTTTTCTAATATCTTATATGAATCATATTTTTCTTTTTTGATTTGTTCTATTTTTTGTAAATCACTTTTTTCTTTTGCTAAAATTCTTTGTTTTTGATAATCATTTGCAAAATAATCTCTAAATATATTAGAAAGTATTGCTTTTGTTTCTTCCATCATCTTTTGGCTTTGCATTGGTCTACTACTGTCTATTTTATAATCATACGAATCATCCATGTATTTTGCATATATTTCCAATTTTTCTGGTGGTATTTTTTTTAATTCTGTTGGTGGAAGTAAACTTAAATATGTCAAGACTTCTTTATAACTTTTTGAAATTCTTACATTTATATTTTCCATTAATTACTCCTTTGTTTGATCAATTTCTGTCTCTCTAGATTCTCTTAATTGTTCGTTTTCTATTCTTTGCATGTTTTGTTTTAATTCTGTATTAGCTTTAGGTACTACAACAGATGCTATATCTAAAATACTTAATTCTGATTTTTTTATTGCACCATCATTTTGTTCTCTTAATTTAGTTAATGTAGCTATAGCTAAAGGTGAAAAGTCTTCTCCTTGCAAAAAGTCTTTATATTCTTGAATTTCACTTTTTTGTTTAGAAGCTTCCTTATAAACTTCACTTAAAGCATCTACTCTACTTTCAACATCACCTTGCTGTTTATTATATTTTATTTTCTGACTTGCTTTTATATAATCTTTTACTACATTTAAATCTGAATTTTTTTCTACAAATTGCTTTATATTTATAGCTTCATCTAAGCATTGTTTAATTGTTTGTGAAGCATTGCTTGAAAAAACTGTTCCTTTATCAAATTGTGCACTATTTAAATCAGTTGGTGAAATTAGTCCGTGGCAATCCTTTTCATATACTAATATTTTTACATCTAAACCATTTTTTTCATAATCAGCTAAAACATTAGAAAATCTTTCAAATACACTTAATTCATCATCTTCTCTATATTTACTATTAAAAACATCTTTATATTTTTTAGCAACCTGTGATGGTGCAAAATTTTCACCACTTCCAGCTTTTCCATCACTCCTAATCCCATAGTTTTCTGTTCTAATTCCATCTAAATTTGGATCTAAATATTCATATTCTCCTACATAAAATCTAAAAGAAATATCTCTGAAACTTTTTTCATCAAAATCTTTTCCAAATAATTCTTGAAAGTCTTTTATTCCAAATGGATATTCTAAATTTTTTCCATTCTCGCCAATTGGAACTGGAACTTCATCAGCATTTCCTCCAATTATTAAATTATCAATTAATTCTGGTTTAATCATTGATAAACGCATTGCTGCAAGTCCTGATGTTGAATGACCAAATAAGTTAATTTTATTATCTAATTTGTATTCTTTAGTTATAGCTTGTATCATTTTTGAAATTTGCTCATCTAATCTATAAAACCTACTATCTGCTGGAATATTTGTAAAACATTCTTTTGATAAAAATTCTGCACCAAAATTTCCATTACTTTTACCTTCCTCTTGAATTAAATTCTTATTTGGCAACATAGGTAGTAATATAATTTGCCCATTAAGATTTAAAAAGTCAATAACTCCATTTAAATTTTCTTCATTAATAATTCTATATGCTGAATCTTCAAAAGTTTCAACTTCTTTCGTTTTACCACTTTCTACAGACTGGATCATACTACCATGTTTTTCTTCTTTTAACATTACAAGCATTTTATCTGTCCATAATTTTTCATTTGGAATAGCTAATATTCCTCCAATATTACAGCCCTTAATCTCTCCTGGTCGAATTAACTTTAACTCATATTTTATATTTTTCATTTCTTTCACCTATTGCCTAATAGACTCTTCCATACATTTAGTTTGTTTATTTAAAAACTTATATTGATATTTTGTCCTTTGTTCAAGTGGAACCGGATTCTTTTCAATTTTTTCTATAGTTGGATCAATAAATCCATATATATATTCTGGTAATATAAATCCTGGATGCTCTTCATCGGCTTCTGGTAAATTTAAGCCCCATATAGGAATATTACTACCTTCTTTAAAAGCTTCTTTAGGTATCATTATAATAACTTTATAATCAGGTTCAAACATATCCATAAAAGTTACTCCATTTTGATAATTTCCTAAAGTTGTTCTAATTAATGAATTTACGCAACCTTCGTCCTGTGTTGAAGAATGTAATCCATCTTTAAAAATATCTTCTTTTTTACCTAATGCATCATCTTTTGGTTCAAATATAAAAGATGCATTCACTTTATGTATTAGCATATATTTATCTGGATTTTCATATAAAGTTTCAAAATCTTTTCCGTAGCTTTCTGAAAAATTCCCATCATATTGTAAATATGTACTTCCTTCTGCAAACATATCTATTTTAGGATTTGTTTCAATATCTTGTAAATCATAGTCACTAGATTTTCTTAATGATTCAAATAAAAATTTATGTGGTATTTTATATTTACCAGGTTCTGCTTCTTTTGGTCTTTCTATTTCTTCATTTATTGCTTTAATCCTATCTAACACGATATTTGTAACCCAAGTATTTTCTGCCGGTCTTTTACATTTTTCTTCTAGCTTTTCAGTTATTTTTTGTAAGTATTCTTGATATACTATTGGATTATTAGATTTATCATATTTTATATAGGTTAAATCTTCATTTAATAAATCTTTCATAAATTCTGGATTTGCCGTGAGTTCTGGATTTCTAGAAATAGCTGTCTTGATTGCTGTTTCTCTATCTTCTAAGTTTTCTAATTCTTTTTCTTTATTTTTTATTGTTTCTTCCACAGATGTTGGATTTTTTAAATTAATTGCTTCTTTTTCTTTTGATAATTCTGATTCTTTTTTCCTTAATTCATCTAATTTACTTCTATTTTCTGCTTCTTTTTGTGTTGCTTCTTTATATTGTCTAGAAAAATTCTTTACAAAAAAAGCTATTATTGTATTTCTTTTTTTATGTATAGTTGGAAGTAGTTTACTATTTTCTTTTTCTAATTTTGAAATTTCTGCTTTTATTTCTTTTAACTCTGCTTCTACTTCTTGTTTTCTAACATCTATTTGCTTTTCTTGTTCTATTGAATCTCTTAATTCTTTTTTTATATTTTCTAATACTTCTTCTAACATTTTTTCTCCTTTGTTTGATTATTAGCTTTTTATTATTATACCATTAATATTTTTATTACAACATATTTTTTAAGAAATTATACTTAACTATCTTAGATTAGCAAAATAAGAAAAGTGGCTTCGCCACATGTACAGATTGCTTCACAATCGCACGGCCATAGGTAACTTAACCTTGTTGTAT
>CALXVT010000047.1 GCA_944392175.1 uncultured Clostridia bacterium | reverse complement strand
GATAAGTAATTTTATTATTCATAACTGAAAACCTCCTAAATAAATTTTAGGTTTCCCATTAATATCCAATTTTTATACGAACAAATGTATAAAGTAAATTGGGGAAAAGTTGGGGAAGAAATCCTCAAAAAACGTCCTAAAATTACACAAATGTTCGATATGCTAAAATACCCGAAGGTACTAAAATATCAGCTAAAACCTTTGATTTCACTAAAGTTCAAAAAGTAGTCAACCCATTCTCATAACCCGAAGGTTAAACTAATATATAACAAATGAATAGTACAAAAATAATCTTCCGAAAGCAGTAATATCTAATAAAAAATAAAAGACAATAAAAAATGTCAAAAAATTATATTAATTTACAAGTTTCGACAAATTTCGCACAAAAATGATGCTATACTAGTTGCGGGGGGAGATACATATGAAAAAACATAGAACAAAAAGAGTATCAATTTTAATAATTACATTAGTAATAATTTCAATGGGACTTACTGCTTACGGACATTCCGGAAGAACAGATGCGAATGGAGGACATAGAGACAATCAAAATAAAAGTGGATTAGGAAGTTATCATTATCATTGTGGAGGACATCCAGCACATCTACATCCAAATGGAGTATGCCCATATTCTTCAAAGTCTTCATCATCTAAAAAGAAATCAACTTCATCTTCAACAACAAAAAAGAAAAAGTCTACAAGTACTAATACTAGCACTAGTAAAAGTAAAACAAAATCGACTTCTGTGACTGTAAAAGGAATAAAAATAAATGAAGATACAGAAGATTTTGAGAACTTTGAAGTTGGAAATAGTAAAGTATTATCTGTGGATATAACACCTAGTAATGCAACAGATAAGAAAGTTAAGTGGACGTCTAGTGATGAGGATATAGCAGAAGTTACTTCATCAGGAAAGGTTATTGCTAAAAATCCTGGTATTGTAACAATAACTGCAGCATCAGATAACGGCAAAACAAGTACCATAAAAATCAATGTAAGTGAACCAACAAAATTAGAAAGCGCTTCTGTATTAAATACAACTGCAAATAGCAACAATAATGTTTGGGATAATAATAATTTTGTTAATACGTTACCAAATAATGAAGAGGAATTCAATCCGTTAGGGGCAGTACTTGGCTTAGGAATATTAGCTGGCGGAGGATATCTAGGATATAAAAAATATAAGAAAGCTAATTAAAATAAGGAGTTGATAATATGAAATTTGGAATGAGAAAACCAAGTATAAAAAAGAGTATTGCTGCAAGGACTACAGGAAGAGCAAAAAGAAGTCTAAAAAAAGCTATAATTCCAGGTTATGGAAAAAAGGGAACAGGATGGATAAAAAATCCTAAAAAAGCAGTATACAATAAAATTTATAATAAAACTAGTTTTAATATTTGGGATTTATTTAAATAGTAAATTATTATTTAATAAAAATTTTAACTATATAAATTAGGAAAAGATTATAAGGTGATGTAATGAAGAAATTTAAGGAAAAATTAAATGTAATTTATTCTTTAGCGATAGTAGCAATTTTATTTTTAATAGTTTTTTTATTTATAAAGCAAATAGGAATTTTATTAATTAATGGAATAGAGAAGATTGGAAGTATAACATCTAATATGGATAGCGTAGTTATTGTTGCAATTATTACAGGAGGAATTTCAATAGTAACAGTAGTAATTAGTTCTATCGTATCTAAATTTATAGAATATGCTCAGATAACGAAAAGATATTTGTATGAAAAAAGGGAAAACTCATATAAAGCATTTATTAAAATGGTATATAAATTACAAAAAAGTACTAAAAAAGGACAAGAAGAATATACTCAAGAACAAATGTTAGAAGATTTATCAAAATTTTCAGAAGAACTTACATTGTGGGGATCAAGCAGAGTAATAAAAAAATGGATTAAATTTAGAGAATTTTCACAAGATAAGGAAAAAGCCATAGAAAATTTATTTTTATTAGAAGAAATTGTTTTTGAAATTAGAAGGGATATGGGACAAAGAAGAAAAGGATTAAAAAAAGGAGATTTATTGTCATTTTTTATAAACGATATAAAAAAATATATACCTAATAGTAATAGGGGGATGAATTATGAAAGTAAATTGTAAAGCAATATGGCTCTCTATAATAATAACAATTATTTCATTAATATTATTAATATTTTTTCAAATTTTATATATTAAAACAAATCATATGATTATAGATATTCTTATACAAATAGATTTAGGGATTTTTAGTAGTTCTGCAATAACTATATTTTTTTACACATCAGCATATAAAATTGAAAAAAGAAAATTACTTGAAAATTATTGGAATGAAATTGGAAAAATATTAATTAACTTAAAAAAAATAGAATATATGAATAATAATTTTAAAGAAGAGGTAATTGCGGGATACATATATGAGAAAAGTAACGTTTGGATAAAACAATATAATAAAATGAATCCTAAAAGTGCAATATTAAAATATTTGAAAAATACTAATATAATAAAAGTTGCTATTAAAAAAGAAAATAAAGAAATTATTGAACAATTATCTAAAGAAGGGAAAAGAAAGTTTTTGAATGATGAGCTAGAAAAAATATATAATAATACAGTTAAAAAAATTGATAAAATAACAGGTCAATATTTGGAATTTTTGAATTATAGTATAGAAGAATTAAATTGTATTTTGGGAGATATGGAATTTTTTACTGGTGAGGAAAACTACTTAAAGGCATATAAACTATATAAAAATATTTATGAATTGCGTTTGAAAATTCGAAATTCAGCAAGACATTTTAGATACTATAAAGAAGGAAAAGGAAATAAAGCTATTGTATTATCTGAAATACTGGAACTTCAAAAAAATATTTTTAGGGTCAAAGAAAATAAAAAGCGTAAGATGGTTTATAACGAGTTTGTTGATGAAATGAACAAGGAACTTGAAGAATTTAGATCAGAAGTAATTTATGGTGTAGAAACTGAAAAATATGAAAAAATTCCAATATTAGAAATAGTAAAAAGATAAAAAGTCGAAAAATTATTCGACTTTTTTATAGTGCTTTCACATCCACCACATCCAAATCCCTAATCGCTGGATTATATAACTGATGTTCCATGTAATCAAATCTAGAACCATGGCAAGGACAATCCCAAGTCTTATCAAGATTATTCCAACTAAGAAGACAACCTAAATGAGTACAAATAGGTTTTACAGCAAATATTTTTCCATCTTTGTCTTTATAGATTCCAACTTTTTCGCCATTATATTCAAAAACATGCCCTGTATCATTTTCTATATCACTAAAATTCTTATCAAAATCTGAAACATGCTCGCTATTTTTTTTACTGTTATCTTTAATATTCTCCGCTCCAACCTCAGCTACTTTAAACTTATTAATCACAAGAGAATTAGCAGTCTCTTTAATCATATTACCAAGTTCCGCATTATTCTTAATAGGATGCAATCTAGTAGCCTTAAAAACATCCTCATATTCATTTTCTCTTCCTAAAATTTTATCAACAATAATATTTCCTGCAACATTAGAAGAAGTCATGCCCCATTTATTAAAACCAGTGCCAATATACATATTAGGCATAAAATGAGAAAACTCACCAATATAAGGAATCTTATCAAGAGTAATACAATCTTCTGTATTCCATTTATACAAAACTTTACAATTTGTATAATATTTTCTTACTTCATCTTCTAAAATATTATAAGCATTTGATAAATCAATTTTACTACCAGTCTTATGATCTGCACCACCTACTAACAAAAGTCTTTTTCCACCAGAACCACTAAAATTTGCAAATCTATATGAAAAAGTAGGTTGCTTGGAATTAATATACATTCCATCAAAATTTTTATCTCCAATATCTACAGCAAATACATAAGAGGTTGATTGATACATCTTCAAAAAATAATATCCTAAACGGTCAATAAAAGGATAGTGAGAAGCAAGTATTACATATTTTGACTTAACGACATAATCTTTACACGAAACTATAAAATTATTATTTTCTTTTTGTATATTCTTAACAAGCGAGTTTGTATAAATGTTACCCGAATTTTTTGTAATACAATCAGCTAATCCATAAGCATATTTTATAGGATTAAATTCAGCTTGATTAGGAAATTTTATGGCTCCTAACACATCGAAAGGAAGAGGAGTAGAAGTAACAAATTCACTATTAAAACCAAGCGAATTAACAGCTTTATTTTCTAATTTGATTTTTTCTAATTCGTCTGAATTATTTGTATAAACATAACTATCTTGTCTTTTAAAATCGCAGTCGATATTCTCATCTTTTATAATCTGATAAATATTTTCTATCGCTTCTTGATTTGCATACAAATAATGCTTAGCTTCAGAAACACCAAGTGAATCAATTAAATATTTATAAATAAGATTATGCTGACTAGTAATTTTTGCAGTAGTATGCCCAGTTGTTTTACTTGCAATTTCAGATTCTTTTTCTAAGATTACAACATTAAATCCTTTCTGAGTTAAATAATATCCACAAGTAAGACCGAAAATACCAGCTCCTACAATGCAAATATCAGTGGATATATTTTTATCTAATTCCTTAAATTTGCTTTTATTTTTATTAGAATTAAGCCAAAGAGAATTCATAAAATACCTCCATAGGAATATATAATAAAAAATATTTACGTTATTTCTATAAAAACAAAGATAAAATTACAGTTTAAAATTGATATACGTTAAAATTATGTACAAATATCTATTTTCTATTCCATAAAAACGAAAGCAAAAAAGTACAAAAAATAACTCAAAAAATGTCATTCCCTTAAAAGTTATCCAATATCCATTCGAATTTAAAAATTAAAAAATAAAAAAGCACCGATGGCAGAAAAAAATAAAACCATAGTACTTTTATGAAAAAAATGGAAGGGTGGTAAAGTATATATAGATGAAAAAAACTTTACCATTTATGCGACTTTACATAATTATAACACTAGAAAAATAAAAATGTTGTAGAAACCTGTCGAACAATCTAAAAAAATTTTAAAAAATTAAATAAATAAAGAAATATAGAAAATAATTTGTTCGATTCTCGTACATTTTTCGTGCTCAACATATTATAAGCCTCGTACATAGTCCATTCCTGTGCCTAGCATAATTCTCGAACAGCATTGCTCAACTAATTTGTTTTACTGAATTTCTTTACCCAACTCATACATAAAATTCCTCCTCAGTATTCTTCCACTGAAATCCACACTAAACCACTATACTAAATTACCACATAAAATCACTCCACAAAATTATAAAAAAAATAGTAAAAATTTGTAGAAAATTAAAATCTAATATGGTATATTAAATGTGTCAGAAATATGGAGGAAAGATGAACAGAAAAAGCATAAAAATATTTTCAGTAGAATTACTTTTAATACTTATAGCGATATTGCTAATAAAAACAATAAATATATTAGACTATACTCCAGGATGTATTTTTTATTTAAGAACAGGATTACAATGTCCCGCATGTGGTGGAACAAGATGTGTAGTAAGTTTACTAAATGGAGATATTAAATCAGCATTTTTATTTCATCCAGTATTTTGCGTAGCAATAATATATTTATTTATTTGTAATATTGTATATTTAATAAATTTAAACAAAAAGAAAAAAATACTTACATTTATATATCCAAAACCTTATTATGCAATAATATTTGCCATAATAGTAGTAATATTTGGATTTACGAGGATGTTCATATAACAATATAGTTTATAATTGTTAAAATCAATTAAAAAAGAGAAGTTCTACTTGAATTTAATTGATGAAAACTAAATAAAAATAAAAGGAGAGAAGAAAGATGGATGAAAACAACCAAAACCAAAATGAAGAAATGAATCAAAATGTAGAAACAACATCACAAGCTACATCTCAAGACAAAAAATTAAAAAACTTTAGTATAGCATCATTAGTATGTGGAATTGTATCAATTGTAACATGTTGTTGGTGGTATATTTCAATTCCTTGTGGAGTAGTTGCTATAGTATTAGGAAACAAGAGCATAAATGAAAAATATTCAAGAACAGGTAGAACTTTAGGAATAATAGGAATTTCTCTAGTTGTAGCATTATTTGTTATTGGACTTGTACTAGGTGCTAGTGTAATGTTTGGAGTATTTAGTGCACTTTCATAATAAATTAAAAATTTAATACATTAAGGAGTAATCTTATTATGAATGAAGAAAATAATGAAATTCAATCAAAGCAAGAAAATAGTAATTTAAGTGAAAATTCAAAAAATAACAATAATTCTCAACAAGAAGAAGTTAATATTAGTAATGAAGAAAAACAAGAAACAGACCAATATATAGAGTCAGAGGATAGTTATAAATCTAGATATAGTATTGCATCTTTAGTCGTAGGAATTATATCTATATTGTCTTCATGTAGATTATTTGCAACAATACTATGTGCAATATTAGCAATTCTTTTTGGTATAACAGGTTTAAAATCATCAAAAAGAGGAATGTCAATTGCAGGTATTGTATTAGGAATCATAGGAATAATTATTGCAATAATTATTAATGTATGGTTATCATATGTATTTACTAATTATAAAAGTTTATATGATTATATTTTATACAATTAATTAAAGGAGGAAAAGAAAATGGAAGAAAATGTAGTAAATGAAAATCAAGTACAAAAAGATAGAAAGGGACTTAGCATAGCAGCTTTAGTATTAGGAATATTTGCATTAATTTTATCATGCACTGTATTTGTATCACTTATATTTGGTTTAATTGCTATAATACTTGGTGTTTTAGGGCTAAAATCTAGTAAAAGAGGAATGTCAATCGCAGGTATTGTAACAGGAGCTATCGGAATGGTTATAGCAGTTGTAATGGCTTTCGTATGGATTAGCTTAGGTGTATACATCTTCAATAATGCTTCTAATACAGTAAATTCATTAAAAGATGTAGAAGATGAAATAAATTCATATTATGAAGATTACAATTATAATTACAACACAAATACAGATTCTTTATACAACTATGATTATGACTATGATTTTTAATAAAAGTTAATATAGTAATATATAATAAGCCACCATCATTTGAAGTGAACGGAAATTGTTGGACAAAATTCTTCGCTTCATTGATTGGTGGCTAAAATTGTATAATAGAAAAGTGTTCATAACATCCAAATTATATAATAAATTTCACGCAAAACTGTTGTGCAATTTTGACGAGAAGCTATTTCTTATTTCTCAGCTATGCGAAGCAAAGCAAGCTACAGATAAGTTATACTACTAAAGGACGGACATGCAAGTTGTTTAAAAGATTATAAAACTTTAATCATGTCCTTTTTGTCCTTTATTAGCACAAATGCTATACACGAAAAAATCCTATAATAAGATAAACTAACTAAACATTAATAACTAAGTAATTATAAAAACTATATATTTTAATTCCATAATAGTGTATAATAAAACCTGTAAAAAAGAGGTGATGCAACATTAATTTATTAGCTGCAATTATAGTATTTAACGTTTTAATATTAATGTACCAAATAATAATAGAAATATTTTCTTCAATATTTAGTATAGAAGGTGTTCAAATAGATAAATCTAAATTTCAAGTTATTTCTATATTGACCGGAACAGGATTTACAACAAATGAAAGTGAGCTTATGTTATCAACAAAACGTAGAAGAAAATTAACTCAAATATTAATCTTATTTAGCTATTTATTTAATATAACAATTGTATCAACAATTATTAATTTATTTATTTCTACATCAAATGTTACAGCTAAAGAATTAGTTATCGGAGTTATATTAACATTAACTAATATAATATTGTTAATTATTTTGAATAAAGCTACTAGAGTAAGAAAATTCTTTGATATGTTTATCAGAAATATAGAAATGAAAAGAATGAAAAAAAGAAAAAATCCAGTATCTATATATGATAGATATGGTGATAAAGTTATAGCAGAAGTTGTGCTAATTAAAATGAATAACAAACTAAAAAATACTAATGTTATAAAAATAAACAAAGATTATGGAATACAAATACTTGTTATTAAAAGAGGAGAAGAAATTATTTCAAATTTGAATGAAAAAGTAACTTTAAAAGAGGATGATGTATTATTAGTATTTGGAACGGAAAAGCTAATCAGAAAAGTTTTAGTGAAAAATAATATAAGTAAAAAAGTATAGAAAAAATATTTTATTTATGATATATAAATAAAAAAGGGGGCTTTCAAATGGAAGAAAATACTAATGTAGATATTCAAAAAAATACAAACGGCACAAATATTAATAATGCTCAAATAGCAAAATATCAAAAACTTAGCACAGCATCATTAATTTTAGGTATAGTTTCAATTGTTACAGCATGCATATCATATGTATCTATAATATGCGGAACATTGGGAATTGTTTTTGGTGCAATTAGTTTAAAAAATGGTAAAAAGGCTTTTTCTAAAACAGGTATTATATTAGGTTCAATTGGTATAGTTCTTAGTATCATACTTTTAATAGTAATAGTAGTTTTTTCAGTAAACTTTTTTATGGATTTGTTAAGAGCTATAGCTAGAGCTGGATAAAAGAAGAAAAGTAGCTTTGCCACATTTATAGATTACTTCGTAATCACACGGGTATATGTAATTTAACTTTGTTGTATACGTAAAAATCTAGTGATTTTTCCTATATAATAAAAAAGGAGAATAATTATGGAAGAAAAAAATTTAGAAAACGTCAATCAAGAAAATAATACAAAACTAAACAATAAAAAAGATAGAAGAAATTTTAGTATAGCAGGATTTTGCTTAGGAATTATTTCGATAGTTATATGTTGTACAGTTAATATTTCTATGATAATAGGAATATTAGCAATAGTGTTTGGAGCACTTGGAATAAAATCTTCAAAGAAAAATATGTCAATTGTTGCTATTGTAACTGGTTCAATTGGTATAGTTTTGTCTATTATAATGATTTTTGTAATAGTATTTGGTTCATTGAACTTATTTTTTGGAAAAATGTTTCCAGAAGGTTTGGAATCTTTAAAAGATTATCCAAATTCTAATTTTTCATATCATTATTATTATAAAAAATCATATTAAAAGTTTACAATTTTAACTATTTAATGATAAAATAAGAATGTAAAAAATAAGAGGGAATAGAAATGAAAGAAAATGCTCCAAAAGAAGATATAATTATAGAAAATCAAACTCCAGTAGATAGAAAAGGTTTTGCAGCATTATCATTAATTTTAGGCATAATATCAATAGTTTTAGCATGTTTTTGGTTTATATCAATTCCATGTGGAATTATTGCAGTTATTTTAGGTGTTATGTCTAAAAAATCTACAAAACCGAACATTTCAATATCAGGCCTTGTAACAGGAAGTATAGGAATTTTTATATCTGTCTTAATAATTATAATATTTTTTACTGTTTCAGCAGGTTTGGTAAATGGACTAAATGAATATGCTTATGGAGATGATTATTCTTCAAGTTATAATCGTTAATAAGGTTTTTAAATATATATTAAACAAACAAGGAAGGGGAATAAAAAATGGAAGAAAACAACAACAATAATATGGAGAACAATGTTAATGCACAAAACACAGAACAAACAGTAAATGAAAATGTAAATACTAATGTAACAACAGATAGAAAAGGATTTGCAATAGCATCTTTAGTACTTGGAATTCTTTCAATACCATTAGTTTGCTGGGGATGTGTAGGTTTAATATGCGGAGTTTTAGCATTAATATTTGGTATTTTAGGATTAAAATCTAGTAAGAGAGGTTTAGCTATTGCCGGAATAGTAACAGGTATTATCGGATTAGTAGTTTATGTAGTATTCGTAATAGTTTATACAGGAATTATTTTAGGAGGAGCTACTAGCGCAATAAGCTAATAATAATTTTTTATATAAAATAAAAATATGCAATCTACTTTAGTAGGGCATATTTTTTTTGCCTAAAATTTCCTATAATTTACAATATATCCAAAAGTTAGACAAACGACGAAAGTTACTCTACGCTAACATTTGCAGGAAAATTAATTCTACAAAATTCGCAATAATTTGTTGTATAAATTAAATTCTTTTGATATAATGAGTCCGTATATCATATACTGTATAAGTATATATTCTAATGCTATTGATATCTTTTGGTAATTAAAAGTTTATATTCGTAAGCCAATGGAATTATAGCAGAATGGAGGCAAATATGAGCGAAAAAAATTGCATGGATGAAAAATTATCAAATGAAATGAAAGATTTATTAAAAAATTATTCTCAAGACAAATCAAATTTAATTCAAATTTTAAATGAAGTTCAAGAAAAATATGGTTATATTCCAAAACAATCACAAATCGAAATTTCAAATTATTTAAATATTCCAATGGCCGAAATTTATGGCGTCATAACATTTTATTCTCGTTTTACATTAGAACCAAAAGGAAAATATAATATATCAGTATGTCTAGGTACAGCTTGCTTTGTTAAAGGTTCACAAGCTTTATTAGATAGATTAAAAGAAAGATTAAAAATAGAAGAAGGTCAAACTACACCTGATGGCAAATTTTCTATTGATGCTACAAGATGTGTTGGTGCATGTGGTTTAGCTCCTGTATTTACAATTAATAATGAAGTATATGGTAAAGCAACTGTTAAAAAATTAGATGAAGTATTAGATGAATACATGAAGAAAGAAGATTAATTTGGCACACTTGCAATAACTAAATAGCTAATCTTCATAAGGAGGAGAAGACTTGAAAAAAGATTTATTAAAAACAAATTGTTTTGACGTAGAAGAAAAAATGATAATAATTGGAAGTTGTTTGGAATATATGTTTCCTAAAATATATAAAGAATTAAATGAAACTTCAGAAAATATTTATGACGTGTGTTTAGAAGATACACATTTAAATATGGTTATAACTAAACTTGCAGGAATGATAGCAAGAAAAAAGTGTAAAGAATTAACATTTGTAACAGTAGATAAATCACCACATTGTGTTCAATTACATTATGTAGTAAAAGAATTAGAAAACATAATGGATTTAAAAGATATAAAGATAAAAAATTATGTAGCTACAAAGGATGGATTAATTGAAATACCAATAGAAGTTATAGGTTTATCTAAAAATTTAGCAAAATTAAAAGATTTAATCTAGATAAAATAATTTGACATAAAAAATAAAAAACTATCTAAGATGCAAAATAAAACAAAAGATGGATTAAATATCGAAAGGAGAAGAGTATGAAAACTTTAGAAGAAATTCACCAAATAAGAGAACAAAAAAGAAAAGAATTAGACTTAAGAGTAAATATTAAAGCAGATACAAGAGAAAAACATATTTTAGTATGTAGAGGAACTGGTTGTACATCTTCAAAATCACCAGAAATTATAGATAATTTTAGAAAAATTATAGAAGAAAAAGGTATCCAAAATGTAAGAGTTATTCAAACAGGATGCTTTGGTTTATGCGCCAAAGGACCTATTGTTATAATTCGTCCAGAGGATACCTTTTATGCTATGGTAACTCCAGATGATTGCCGTGAAATTATAGAAAAACATATAGAAAAAGGTGAACTTGTTGAAAGATTACTTTGCAAAGATGTTGATAATACAATGGTTAATCGTTTAGATGAACTTAATTTTTATAAAAAACAAAAACGTATTGCTCTAAAAAATTGTGGTATTATCGATCCAGAAGAAATTGATGAGTACATAGCTTTTGATGGATATAAAGCACTTGAGCAGGTTTTAACAAAAATGACTCCAGATGAAGTAATTAATGAAGTTTCTGAATCAGGCTTAAGAGGTCGTGGAGGAGCAGGTTTCCCAACAGGTAAGAAATGGCTTTTTACAAAACAAGCTGAAGGTGACCAAAAATATGTTGTATGTAACGCAGATGAAGGAGATCCAGGAGCATTTATGGATCGTAGTATTCTAGAAGGTGATCCACATAGTGTATTAGAGGCAATGGAAATTGCAGGATACAGTGTTGGAGCAGATAAAGGATATATTTATGTTAGAGCAGAATATCCAATAGCTGTTCAAAGACTTCAAGTTGCAATAGACCAAGCAAGAGAATATGGTTTACTTGGAAAAAATATTTTTGGAACAGATTTTTCTTTCGATATAGAAATTAGATTAGGTGCAGGTGCATTTGTTTGTGGTGAGGAAACAGC
>CALXVT010000046.1 GCA_944392175.1 uncultured Clostridia bacterium | reverse complement strand
CGCCTTTTAGGTGGTTAGCAAGCAATTCCCCTTCTAGGGGATGAGCAAACCACCCGTTCACGGGTGGTTATGATTAGAAATGGTATAAAATGTAAATACAAGAATTAGCAATATGCCAGTATTATTGAACTTTGAATGTCGAAATAAGAAAAATTTAGACATACGATTTTACTTGCATAACATATCTCAAGAGTATATAGTAATATTTACAAAAATATTTAGGAGGGTACAAATGAAAACATTTTTTGGAGGTATGTTTATGAATAAAGATGAATTAAGAAGAGAAGGAATATTACATCCAATTAAATTAGAATATTATAAAATAAAGGATATAAAAAGTAAAAATGATATATTTGGAGTTGAAATCGTAAAAACAGAATATATAAATGAAAAAGTAAAAGTAGAAAGAGCTTCGGTAGACAGATTAACAAATGATGAAAGTATAGAAAACAAGGTTTTAGATATCTTAAAAAGAAATGAAGTTACACCAATTGGATTAGATGATGTTGTACAGGATTTAGTTAAATGCTAAAAAAATACTTGCAAAATAAATATATATGAACTAAAATACTATAGATGTAATGAAAAAGTAAAAAAAGGAGAAAAAGATGGCAGATAAACTAATAATTGTGGAATCACCCGCAAAAGCAAATACCATAAAAAAATTCCTAGGAGGAAATACAAAAGTTGTTGCATCAATGGGACATATAAGAGATTTACCAAAATCTAAATTAGGAGTAAATATAGAAAATAATTTTGATCCAGAGTATATAAATATACGTGGAAAAGGAGATTTAATTAAAGCATTAAAAAAAGATGCAAAATCAGCCAAAAAAGTATATTTAGCAACTGACCCTGACCGTGAAGGAGAAGCAATAGCATGGCATTTGGCACATATATTAGATATCCCGGAAGACAGCAAATCTAGAGTAACATTTAATGAAATTACAAAAAATGCTGTAAAAAAAGCCATAAAAGAGCCAAGACAAATAGATATAAATCTTGTTAATGCACAACAAGCAAGACGTGTTTTAGATAGAATTGTAGGATACAAGATGAGTCCTGTTTTGTGGAAAAAAGTAAGAAAGGGATTATCTGCAGGAAGAGTTCAATCTGTAGCTGTAAAATTAATTGTAGACAGAGAAACAGAAATAGAAAACTTTGTACCAGAAGAATATTGGAATATTGTAGCTACTCTATTAGATAAAAAATCTAAAAAAACATTTGAAGCCAAATTAGTTGGAAAAAATGGTAAAAAAATAGAAATACATAACCAAGAAGAAGTAAATGAAATATTAAAAAATATCGAAAAAGCAAAATATATTGTAGATGATGTAAAAAAAGGAGAAAGAAAAAGAAATCCAGCTCCACCATTTACAACAAGTACTATGCAACAGGAAGCTTCAAGAAAACTTAATTTCAGTCTTAAAAAGACTATGTCAGTTGCTCAAATGTTATATGAAGGAGTAAAAATTCCAGAAAAAGGAACAGTTGGTTTAATTACATATATGAGAACTGATTCAACAAGAATTTCAGAAGAAGCTAGAGCAAAAGCAAAAGAAGTAATAGAAAAAAAATACGGTGAGGATTATTACGAAAATAGATATTATAAAACAAAAGCAGATGCACAAGATGCACATGAAGGTATAAGACCAACATATATAGATATAACTCCAGATGAAATAAAAAGTGCATTAACAAATGACCAATATAAATTATATAAATTAATTTATAACAGATTTTTAGCAAGCCAAATGAAATCTGCAATATTTGACACTTTAGCTGTTACAATAAATGCAAATGAATATAATTTTAAAGCAAACGGACAAGCTATTAGATTTAAAGGTTTTATGACACTTTATGTAGAAGGTACAGATGAAAAAGAAGATGAAATTGGTCAAATACCTTTAGTAGAACCAAAACAAGAGTTAAAAAAGAAAAAAATAGAATCTAAGCAAAGTTTTACAGAACCACCACCACGTTATACAGAAGCAAGTTTAGTAAAAGCATTAGAAGAAAAAGAAATAGGAAGACCAAGTACTTATTCACCAACAATAACAACTATTTTAGCAAGACATTATGTAGAAAAAGAATCAAAACAATTAGTACCTACAGAGCTTGGAAAAGTTGTAAATAAATTATTAACAGAAAATTTCCCAGATGTTATAAATGTGGAATTTACTGCTAAAATAGAAAATGAGTTTGATGAAATTGCAGAAGGAAAAGAAAATTGGAAAGATATGATTTCTGAATTTTATGGACCATTCGAAAAAGAAGTAGAACGAGTAGAAAAAGAACTTGAACATGTAGAACTTGAAGAAGAAGTTTCAGATGTACCATGTGAAAAATGCGGAAGAATGATGGTTATAAAATACGGAAGATATGGAAAATTTTTAGCATGTCCAGGATATCCTGAATGTAAAAATGCAAAACCATATATCGAAACAATTGATGAACCTTGTCCAAAATGTGGAGGAAAAGTTCAAATAAGAAAAACTAAGAAAAGAAGAACATATTATATATGTGAAAATAATCCAGAAAAATGTGATTATATTTCTTGGACAAAACCTAAAAAAGATGAAGATAAAAAAGATTAAAATAAAAATACATCTCTAAAATGAGATGTATTTTTTTGAGAAATTACCACTTGTTAAAATTGTAAAAATATTATATAATAATAAACTGAAAATAATTGTGTCGGGAGCAGAGAGTAATGTTAGTTAATAATGAAATTATAAATGAATTATATGAAAACGCTGGAGATTCTAGATATCAAAAAGCATTAGAATATTCTAACCAAAAAAGAGTTACAATAGAAAAAGTAGATTATAAAAATAAAAATAATTTTGAGTTATCAGCAAAAGTTAATGGACAAGAAACATATTCTACATATATAAAAGTAGAAGAAGCAAAAATTAAAGAAATAAAATGTTCTTGCCCAGATAATACTCAAAATTATTTTACTTGTAAACATATTTTAGCAACAGTTATAGAATTCATAAATAATCCAATATATAAAGAATTATATGAAAATCAAAAGGTGGAAAATAAAAAAGAGATAAGACCAAAATCTGATTACAGAGGATTTAAACAATTAATAACGGCTTTTTATAATTCAGAAGTTGAAACAGTAGACGAAAAAGAAGAAGTAATAAAAGAAAGAAAAAATATAAAAATTATTCCTAGCATTATATATGACAGTTATTATAAAGAAATGAAAGTAGAGTTTAAACTTGGAATAGATAAATTTTATAAAATAAAAAGCTTATCAGAATTTTATACTAATATGCTAAATAATACTAATTTTAAATATGGAAACAAATTAGAGTTTTATCATAACAGAGATAATTTTGATAAGGACAGCCAACCTATTCTAGATTTTATGCTAAAACATTCAGAAATTATAAAATATGTAAATAGTAGTGGAAATGCAGGATATAGATATTATGGAAAAGTATTAAGTGATAATTGTATTATTTTAAGTAATACAGGTATAGATGAATTTTTTGATATAGTAAAAGGACAAAAACTTGAAATTAATCACGATGGAGAAATTCAAAAAATAACTTTTATACCAGGAGAACCTAATATTAAATTTAAACTTAACGAAGATGATGGAGAATTTTCTCTAGTTCAAAAAGAGGATATTTTTGAGTATGACGTTTTAGAAGGAAAGAAATATGTATATTTAATATTAGACGGTTTTATATATAGATGTAGCAAAGAATATAGAAATACAGTAATAAAATTATTAGATATTTATAAAAAGAACTTTATAAGAGAAATAAGATTTAGTAAAAAAGAATTACCAGATTTCTTTTCTTTAGTATTACCAAGAATGAGAGAGAATGTAGATGTATCAGATATTGATACAGAAAAGTTAAAAGATTATATTCCAAAAGATTTAAATGTAAAAATATACTTAGATTTTGATAAAAATAATTATATAATTGCAGAATTAAAATTTGTATATGGCGATATAGAATTTAATCCATTAGATTTAGATAATATTCCAAAGGTTGCAAGAAATGTAATTCAAGAATCAAACTGTTTAAATATGTGCAGAAAAACAGGCTTTTTATTGGATTCTGCTAATAAAAGATTTGTACTTGTTACAGATGATGCAATTTATAAATTTTTATCTCAAGATATAGATAAATATACTGAAAAGTATGAAGTATTAGTTACAGATAATTTCAAAACAAAAGAAATTAGACAACCAAGACTTGGAACTGTAGGAGTAAAAATAGAAAATAATTTGTTAAATATTGATTTAACAGGATTAGACTTTGATAGAAGTGAACTTAAGGAAATACTTTCTAAATATAACTTAAGAAAAAAATATCATAGATTAAAAGATGGAAGCTTTCTAGACTTAGAACAAAACGAAGATATTAAATTTTTAAATAGTTTGGAATATGGAATGGAAGTTGACTATAAGGATTTAGAAAAGGGTAAAATTAGAGTTCCTATATATAGATCTTTATATTTAAATAAACTTCTAGAAAATATAAAAAATGTTGAAGTTCAAAAAGATAAAGAATATAAGGAAATTATAGATAATATTGATACAAGGGAATACACGGACGAAATAAATGTTCCCCAAAATTTAAATTGTAATTTAAGATATTATCAAAAAATAGGTTATCAATGGCTAAAAATACTTGATGGATACAGATTAGGTGGAATTTTAGCAGATGATATGGGACTTGGAAAAACAGTACAATTAATTTCTTTATTATTGGATTATAAGGAAAACACAAAAAATCCATTACCATCTATAGTAATTACTCCAAGTTCACTAGCATTAAATTGGAAAAGCGAAGTAGAAAAATTTGCCAATAATATTAAAGTATTAGTTATAAGTGGAAATTCAGAACAAAGGGAAAAACAAATAAAAAGTATTCCTAAATATGATTTGGTAATTACATCATATGACTTATTAAAACGTGATATGGATGTATATAAAGAAGCAGATATATTATTTAAATTTCAGATTGCAGATGAAGCACAATATATTAAAAATAGTAATACACAAAATGCTAAATCATTAAAATCTATAAGAGCACAAACAAAATATGCGTTAACAGGTACTCCTATAGAAAATTCTTTAGCAGAGTTATGGTCAATTTTTGATTATATAATGCCAGGATATTTATTTACATATAAAAAATTCAAGCAATTATATGAAGTTCCAATTATGAAAGAAAATGACCAAAAAGCAATGGATAAATTAAAAATGATGATTGAACCATTTGTACTTCGTAGAGTAAAGAAAGATGTTCTAAAAGAATTACCTGAAAAGAGCATTACAGTTCTTAATAATGAAATGCAAGGTGAACAATTAGATATTTATTTATCATATTTGGCACAAGCTAAAAAAGAAGCTATTAGCGAAATAGAAGGAAATGGAATAGAGAAATCTCAAATAAAAATTCTTGCATTACTTACAAGATTAAGACAAATTTGTTGCCATCCTTCATTATTTTTAGATAATTATCTTGGAGAAAGTAGTAAATTAAATCAATGTATAGAAATTGTTAAAGATGCAATAGCTGGAAAACACAAGATTTTAATATTTTCTGGTTATACGTCAATGCTTAATATAATAGAAGGTAATTTAAATAAAGAAGGAATAAATTATTATAAACTAACAGGTCAAACTAAAGTTGATGAGAGAGTTAAATTAGTTAATGATTTTAATACAAATCCTGATGTTAAAGTATTTTTAATATCTTTAAAAGCAGGAGGAACAGGACTAAATTTAATTGGTGCAGATATGGTAATTCATTATGATCCATGGTGGAATATGTCAGCAGAAAATCAAGCAACAGATAGAGCATATAGAATTGGACAAAAAAATAATGTACAAGTATATAAACTTATCACTAAAAATTCTATAGAAGAAAAAATATATGAATTACAAGAGAAAAAATCTAAATTGATTGACAATATGCTTAGTACACAAACAACATTTATTAATAAATTAAATAAAGAAGATATATTAGAATTATTTAACTAAAGATTAGCTGCTGTATTGTTCAGCAGCTAATTGTGTATAGAAAGGAATAATATGAAAGAGTATATAAATGTAATTGGAGGCGGTCTAGCAGGAACAGAGGCTGCATATCAAATAGCAAAAAGAGGAATAAAAATAAAACTATATGAAATGAAACCTAAAAAGTTTTCACCTGCACATTCTAATAAAAATTTAGCAGAAATAGTTTGCAGTAATTCTTTTAAATCTAATTTGCATACAAATGCATGTGGTGTTTTAAAAGAAGAATTAAGAATTTTAGATTCTTTATTAATTAAAATTGCAGATGAAACTGCGGTTCCGGCAGGTCAAGCTTTAGCGGTAGATAGGGAAGAGTTTTCAAAAAAAGTTACAGAAGAAATTGAAAAAAATGAAAATATAGAGATTATAAATGAAGAAGTAACAAATTTAGAAGAACTAATAAAAGATACTATTACTATAATAGCAAGTGGTCCGCTAACGTCTGATAAATTGGCTAAAGAAATATCTAAACTTACAAATCAAGATAAATTATATTTTTATGATGCGGCAGCTCCAATAGTAACAAAAGAAAGTATTAATTTTGATATTGCTTTTTGGGGAGATAGATATGAACAAGAAAGAGGTAAAGATGAAAGCATAGAAGATTGGCAAAAAAGAATAGAAGAAAATAAGGAAAAACAAAATTATATAAATCTTCCTATGAATGAAGAAGAATATAATACTTTTTATGATAATTTAGTTAATGCTGAAGTTGTAGAGCTACATAATTTTGAAAAGAGAGAAATTTTTGAAGGTTGTATGCCTATAGAAATTATGGCAAAAAGAGGAAAAGATACATTAAGATTTGGTCCATTAAAACCTGTAGGATTTACAGATCCAAGAACAGGAAGAAGACCTTATGCTTTAGTTCAATTAAGGCAAGACGATTCAGAAGGAAAAATATTTAATTTAGTTGGTTTTCAAACTAATTTAAAATTTGGAGAACAAAAAAGAGTATTTTCATTAATTCCTGGATTAGAAAATGCTGAATTTGTTAAATATGGAGTAATGCATAGAAACACATATATAAATTCTACAGAGTTATTAGATAATACATATAATATGAAAATTAATCATAATGTGTTTTTTGCAGGGCAAATTACAGGAGTAGAAGGATATGTTGAATCTATTGCATCAGGATTAATTGCAGGAATAAATGCTGCAAACATGTTACAGGGAGAAGAAAAATTGGTATTACCAAAAGAAACAATAAATGGGGCATTAGCAGATTATATTTCAACTCCAAAAGAAAAATTTCAACCAATGAATGCAAATTTTGGCATAGTTCCAGTATTAGATAAAAGAATAAAAGATAAAAAAGTAAAATATGCAATATTAGGAGATAGAGCGTTAGAAGAGTTAAATAAGACAATAAAAAACAGGAAGTTTTAAACTTCCTGTTTTTTTAGAAATTTATTATCTACCATCATTTCTTGTATTATGACGTTCAGCATTTTTAATTCTTTTCTCGTAATTTCTACGAATTTCTTTCATTTTTGCGTCTCCTATTTTTGTTTTATATGCATCTTTCCAGTCTCCTGTTGTGTTAACAACCTGAACTTCTGGAGTAGAATCAGGTAATTCAAAATTACCTGTATTTACATAATTAGCACATTTTTTAAATAAATTTGCAATACCTTGAATAATTTGTTTCCAAACTTTTACTTGAACTTCTTCTTGTTCAGGATTCTTTAAATCTTCTAAATCTTTTTCAGCATATTTAAATATTTTTTTATGATGTTTAATCTTTTTATCATAATCATCAGCTTGTGCTTTAAAATCATTTTCAAAATCATCTAAAGTTTTTTTGCTATCAGGTGAAATAAATTCGTTTATAAAAAATGCCTTTGAATCACGATTAGTAAAATCTATGTCTTCATCAGTAAGACCTAGTTGATCTTTATGAGCTTTTATATATCCTTTTAATGTATTACCTGATTTTTTTAATAAATCATTTTTCTTAGCCATTGATTTTTCAAGATCATCTGTATTTTGACCATCTGCTTTCATTAATTCTATTGTAGCTTTATAAGTTGCAATATCAGATTTTTCTTGATTAATAAATTGTAATGTTTTTGCTAAAGAGTTATCAGTTTTTGCTTTTTCTTTTAATCTTTCTATAAAAAGCATAGAAGCTTGTGGTACTTCTTGTTTTTTTCTATAATCATGCATATCTTTTGTGGCTTTTTCCATAATACCATTATAAACAGCTTCTTTAAATTCTGGATTTGTTTCAGCTTGTTTAACATATTCATCCATTTCAGTTCTAGCTTGAGTTAATTCTTCTTTCTTTGTTGCTAAGTCTTCATTTCTAAGCTTTTCAATTTCTGCAAGTATCTTTTCTCTTTTTTCTTGGAATTTTTGTAATTGTTCTTCTGTTAATAAAGAAGAAACAGCATCTAAACTTTCATCTGAATAAGCTTCTAATTGAGCTTCATAAGATTTTAATGAAGCATACTTTTCTACTATTTCTTTTGCTTTAGTTTTTAAGTCTTGAAATTTTCTAGATGAACTTTTATATTTGTTCTCTAATTCTTGAAATTCTATTGGCATAAAAATTTACCTCCTATTTAACATCCTTTTTATATTTTTCTAATAATTTGTCACATCTTTCAATTAAACTATCTACATCTAAAGATAGTTTCTCTAATGCTAATTTATAAGTTGCTACTTCCTGCGGAGTCATTTTTTTAAATTCTTCTTCAGTAATAATTTTTTTAGTTTCCATACTAATTTATCTTAAAATAATTAAGATTTCCTCCTTTCTTTAGTAGTACACTTACATTAATAATTATACTAAAAAATGGAAATAATGTCAATAACTTATTATGTGAATTACATAAAATCGAATAATACTCAAGAAAAAAATACGAATATATGAGCATTTCTTGACTCATTTTACATAAAATGTTATAATTATAAGTAGATTACGATTGGAGGTTGGATTTATGAAAGAAAAAGCTGGAAGAATTTTTCGGCTAGTTACAGTTTTGAGCACAATTATATTGGTGTTCTTGATTGTAACTGGGTGTGTTGATTTCGGCAAGGTATGGACGACTATAGTAGGACTTTTTGGTACTGCAGGAGCCGGAATCCGCCAGAACATCGACACGGCAATTAAAGCTCTTCTCTTGATTGCAATTACTGCAACAATTACTGCAATAATTGTTCATAAAATTGAGAAGAAGTAACTCGCAAACAAGACCGACAGGGCATGCAGACTGCATGCCCTTAACTTTTTGTTTAAAAGAATTATATAAAGCTTTATGTTACTGCTAAAAATATAAAAAAGTTGAAAAAAACGTATAAAACTTTACATAAACGACAATAAATGGTATAATTGAATAGTAACTTTATTTGTTGCATAAAAAATTAAGGAGGGAGTATTATGGCAACAGTAAATAAGGGACAACAGGAACAGCAGACAAGGCATCGGGCTTCCAAAAAAAGACCTTCGCTTAAATGGTGGCTTAAAAACTGGCCAAGATTTTTAGGATTCTGCTGTGCAGAAATCTTAAGAATTATTGCCAAGTCCATCATTTGGATACTCATTATAGGTGCGTTCATCGTACTTACGAGTATTACTGGATGGCAGGAGCTTGCAGATGTACTCTTTAGGAACCTCACTTTAGAGGGAATCATAAGAGACTTATTGCTTGTTCTACTGGGCGTTGCAATGGGACGGTCTTTTAGAAGAAAAAGACGTAACAAAGCAACACGAAAAGTGGAAGAAAAGGGGCAAGTTCCGGAGAAAACACAGGTAACAGCGGAAGCTCAACCTGTAGAACCGCCAAAGGAGTGAATTTATGGGGAGGAAAACAGAGGCAAAATTTGCTGAAGTTGACCTCCTTCTTTTTTTCGTTTTTACAAGGAATAAGATTATTAATAATAAATTAATTTTTAAATAAAAAAATGTATAAATAAACTCAAGAAAAAAGCACTATAAATATTGACATTAATATATTTTGATGATAAAATAGTTCACGCTAGTGTATTATGCACAAATAGGCAATAAAAACATAGGAGGTGAAATTTAAGTGCCAACAATTAATCAATTAGTAAGAAAAGGAAGAAAAACATCAGTAACAAAATCAACAGCTCCAGCTTTGCAACATGGTTACAATTCTAAGAAAAACAGAACAACTAACCATAGAGCACCACAAAAAAGAGGAGTTTGTACAGTAGTTAAAACTGTAACACCAAAGAAACCTAATTCAGCATTAAGAAAAGTTGCCAGAGTTAGACTTTCTAATGGTTATGAAGTAACATCTTATATCCCAGGAATAGGACATAACTTACAAGAACACAGTGTTGTTCTAATAAGAGGAGGAAGAGTTAAAGACCTTCCAGGTGTTAGATATCATATTATTAGAGGAACATTAGATACAGCAGGTGTTAAAGACAGAATGCAAGGTAGATCAAAATACGGAGCAAAAAGACCTAAAAAATAGAATTTAGGAAAATTAAACTAGTGCTAATTACTAATTTAAGGTACTTAAATTTAGGATATATAGCACTATACGGAAAAGAAAAAACTTTTCAGAGTACCTAGATACTAAATAAGTATCAAAATTTAATTAAGGAGGGAAGAATAGTGCCAAGAAAAGGATATATAGCAAAAAGAGAAGTTTTACCAGATCCAGTATATAATAGTAAAGTTGTTACAAAATTAGTAAATAACATTATGCTAGATGGTAAAAAATCAATTGCTCAAAAAATTGTTTACGGTGCATTTGATATCGTAAAAGAAAAAGAGCAAAGAGATCCACTAGAAGTTTTTGAAGAAGCATTAAATAACATCATGCCAGTTCTTGAAGTTAAAGCTAGAAGAGTTGGTGGAGCTACATATCAAGTTCCATTAGAGATTAGACCAGAAAGAAGACAAACTTTAGGTTTAAGATGGTTAGTTAGATATGCAAGATTAAGACATGAAAAAACAATGGCTGAAAAATTAGCCGGAGAAATTATAGATGCTATAAATGGAAACGGTGGAGCATTCAAGAAGAAAGAAGATACACATAGAATGGCAGAAGCTAACAAAGCATTTGCACATTATAAATGGTAATATTTAAGTTAATAATAGCTTAAAAGAGATATAAACTTTATGTAACAATGAGAGGAGGAAATAAAGTTGGCAGGAAGAGCATATCCATTAGAGAGAACAAGAAATATAGGAATTATGGCTCACATTGATGCTGGTAAAACAACAACAACAGAGAGAATACTTTTCTATACAGGAAAAACTCATAAAATAGGAGAAGTTCACGAAGGTGCAGCTACAATGGACTGGATGGAACAAGAACAAGAAAGAGGTATCACAATAACATCTGCTGCTACAACTTGTTTCTGGAACAATAACAGAATAAATATTATTGATACACCAGGACACGTTGACTTTACAGTAGAAGTTCAAAGATCTTTAAGAGTTCTTGATGGTGCAGTTACAGTACTTGCTGCAAAAGGTGGAGTTCAACCACAAACAGAAACAGTTTGGAGACAAGCTGATAAATACCAAGTACCAAGAATGGTATACGTTAATAAAATGGACATCACAGGAGCAAACTTTATGCTTTGTGTTGACCAATTAAAAAATAGATTAAAAGCAAATGCTGTACCAATCCAATTACCAATTGGAGCTGAAGATCAATTTAAAGGTATAGTAGATTTAATAAAAATGAGAGCTTTTATTCATAAAGATGATTTAGGAAAAGAAATTGAAGAAACAGACATTCCTGAAGATATGAAAGAATTAGCTCAAGAATATCATGATAAAATGATAGAAGCAGTTGCTGAACAAGATGAAGAATTAATGATGAAATACCTAGAAGGAGAAACATTAACTGAAGAAGAAATCAAAAAAGGTTTACGTGCAGGAACAATTGCAAACACAATAGTTCCAGTAACATGTGGTTCTTCTTATAAAAACAAAGGTGTTCAAGAATTATTAAATGCAATAGTTGACTATATGCCATCACCATTAGATATACCACATATCAAAGGTGTTGACGAAGAGGGTAATGAAGTTGAAAGAAAAACATCAGATTCAGAACCATTCGCAGCTTTAGCATTTAAAATTGCTACAGACCCATTTGTTGGAAAATTATGTTTCTTTAGAGTATATTCAGGAACATTAGAATCTGGTTCAACAGTATTAAATGCAAATAAAGATAAAAAAGAAAGAATCGGAAGAATATTACAAATGCATTCTAATCACAGAGAAGATATAGATAAAGTATATGCAGGAGATAT
>CALXVT010000045.1 GCA_944392175.1 uncultured Clostridia bacterium | reverse complement strand
AGAAATTAAATCAAATTATAAATTAGTGCTTAAAAATATTGAAATCTAGGGAAATCCCCAACCAACAAAACTCATACGATGATGAGGTATAATTTGATTTAAATGTAAAAATATGGTATAATTGATATGTAGAGGTGATGATAATGGGATTTTTAGATCTTTTTAGAAAGAGTAAAGAACCAGTAGAACCAGCACCAAGAGTACCTGAAACAGAAAAAAATAAAATAGAAAGAACAATAACTAGAAATGGTGACATTCAAATAGATTTTTATAGGGGAACATATGATATAAGAAAAGATTATGACACCACTAGATTAGTGATTTTAAATAAACAACCCGAAAATATGTATGAATGCAATGTATATGATTGTAAAGTAAGTTGGTATCATAAAAATGATGCTATAATGCTTGATGAAAAAGATTCTAGACATGATTTTAAAGATATAAAATTAACAGTGGATCCATACTTATTACAAACAGATGATGCATATACAACATGTTTAATGTATGCATTATTAGATCAAAGTAGAGTAAATGATATGCTTGCAAGAGGTATGGTAGATAATCCAGATAGACCTTGTGGAAATTATGTTGGTAGTGTATCTTTTAAAGATGGAAAATACGTAAAGTTTTTCAATAATGATGTTGGAAGAGCTGTTCATAATTCTAAAGAAATGTCAGAACAAAGAAGAGTATATCAACAAGAAGAAAGTAAAAAAAGAGCAGTAAATACCAGAAGAATAGAGTTGCAAAGACAACTCCGTGAATTAGATAATCCGAATGATGGTAATAGATAATTATATATTAAGTCAATAAAAACTCAAATGTAAAAAATAAGCATTTGAGTTTTTTTATTTAATAAAATATTGTATTAAAAAATAAAATATGGTATAACTATTTAGCAACTTTTTGGAGGGATATAAAATGACAAATTTATTAATAAAATTATTTATTAAAGATAAAGATGTAAATAATCCAGAAACCAGAGGAAAATATGGCATACTTTCAAGTGCAACAGGAATAATTGTTAATATATTATTATCTATAGTAAAAATGATTATAGGTGTAATTGCCGGATCTATTTCAATTATTTCAGATGCTTTAAATAATATTACAGATGTTGGATCTTCTGTAGTAACAATGATAGGATTTAAAGTATCACAAAAAAAGATAGACAAGGATCATCCTTGGGGACATGGAAGAATGGAGTATATTACAGCATTTATAGTTGATATAATTATTTTGATGGTTGGTTTTGAACTTTTGAAAAGTTCTATAGATAAGATAATTCATCCAGAACTTCCAACAGTAAGTAGTGTTACAATAGTTATACTAGTTATTGCTGTTCTTACAAAATTGTGGCTATTCTTTTTTTATAGAAAAATTGCAAAGACAATAGATTCAAATGCTATAAAAGGAAATGCATATGATAGTATTTCAGATTCTATATCTACATTAGTTGTTTTATTATCAGCAATAGTAGCTGTAGTATTTGGAATATCAATAGATGGATATGCGAGTTTAATAGTTTCTGCATTTATTTTATTTACTGGATATAAAGCAATAAAAGAAACTATAGACTTATTATTGGGAATGAAGCCAGATCCAGAATTTATTAAAGAGATAGAAGAAGAATCTAAGAAATATGATATGATTTCTGGAATACATGATATTATGGTTCATGATTATGGTCCAGGAAGAAAAATAGTTTCTTTTCATGCAGAAGTTCCAGCTAATGGAGATATTTGTAAAGTACATGATATCATAGATCAAATGGAACAAGATTTATATAATAAATTTAATTGTATTACAACAATACATATGGATCCAATAGTAGTAGATAATGAAGAAATAAATGGAATGAGAGAATTTACTGAAAAAGTAGTAAAAGAATTAAATCCAGAATTTTCTATTCATGATTTTAGAATGACAGATGGAGGACAAAGGATTAATTTGATTTTTGATTTAGTTGTTCCAAGAGATAAAGAATACAATTCAGAAGAAATAAGAAAAACAATTCAAAATAAAATACATGAAAAAGATAATAAATATTATGCAGTAATAAAAGTTGAAACATCATATATTTAGAAAAAAACACCTTGAATAAATTGATTTCAAGGTGTTTTCTTAAATTAAATCTTATATTGCATCTAATAAGGAAATTGATATATCACATAATTTTTTAATTAGTGTTTCATCATCTTCTATTTTTAAAATGTCATTTATATTTGGTTCTATATCATTTATGATAGAATCCCATAAAATTTTGTTTTTTAAAAGTGAAATCTTAGAACTATCTTTATTTATTATTGCATCAGATAATTCGATTAATTTAAATATTGAATTGTAAATTGCAGAATTTTTTTCTTCAAGTTGTCTTTGTTCAGCAATTCTTTCTTTTCCTTCTTTTGAAGCAAATTTATATTTTATTGCTTCATATGAATCTAAAATGATTGAACCAATAGTTGAACTGACAAAATAAATATAAAATTTGGATAAAATTATCTGTATATTTTTCCGCATTTAAAATAATCCTCCCTTAGCAATATATTTTTCAACTTTTTCCAAATTTTAGCAAAAAAATGCCAAATTGTCAAAATTTCATATACAAATTAACATAATTATGATATAATCCGATGAAGAAACTCGTAAACCAAGGCAAAATAATAATTTAAGCCAATTCAAAAAACAAAAAGGAGGAGTTTCGATGAAAAGTCGGACTAGTATTAGGAACAAAGTACTTTTGGTATCAATTATTCTGGTATTTGTAATCTCGATGCTTGCCCTAGTAGATAATATTATAAGGGGCGATAAGAATTACGAAACTAAGGATGATAAGGCAAACGAATTTGCTTTGCAAATTCAGAAATCAGGAGAGTTACTACCTCCTGATAACAAAGAGTATGTAAAAACATATCGTTTGTCAAGAGATGATGATGGATCATTGATTTTAACCATAACAGATGTGGACAACAATGTTTCTATCTGCGAGATGGAGCCTAATACATACGAGATTTTGGACATTTATCCTAGTGGTAATAGTCCAGAAACTTTAAGAATGCTGATAATAATTTGTTGCGTCCTAAGCGGTGGATTGATAATCGCAATTATTATAAGCATTATTAAGGAAAAGAAGACGGCAAGAACTTAAAACTTGCCGTCTTTTTATATAATTATTATAAAGAATAAAAAAGCAAAAGTACTTTTCAAATTGATATATATGTGATATAATATTTAGGCACTAAATTTGAAAAAGAACAAAATGATGCAATATTATTATTTGCAAAATGTAGTTCTAATGGTGCGTGATGCAAAAAGGAGGCACAATTTTATGAAGACAGAATTTTATTATGCATCAGCAAAAGAAGTGAAGGAGAGAATTGAAGACTTTCCTTCATACAGAACAGCAACACTTCAAGACATTGCAGAGAACAGAGAAGAACTTTGCCATACTAATCCATCAGTAATCAATACTGATGTGGATTTTTTAGAGGAAATGTATGAATTGGCTAGTTTCCCAAACAGTATTTTAGGAGGTTATACCTACCGAAATATGTATAATTTCTTAAAGAAGGAAAACAATCTTGAAGAACTTAAGGCTTACTACAAATCTGAAGAATTTAAAAGAAGCAAGAAAAAATTTGAGATTTACAGATATTTCAAAGAATTGTTTTTTGGAAAAGTATTTCCGAGGCCTATTTGGATTATTGAAAGCTTCGATGGTCCAAAATTTGTTCTTAAGAGAAAAGGAAGTTTTTTGTTGCTTTTCTTGAACGAAAAAATCATGGAATAATATTCGTTGATTTTTAATTATTAATTATGATTATAATTTCTATATTCAATCAAAAAAAATCACTTTATGCAAATAAAGTGATTTTTTTGATTAAATAAAAAGATTACGAGTCATCTTATTAAATGTTTAATAAAATTTTTATAAGAATGAGTCGTTTTTTTACTTGTGATACTGCATTTTTTTTGGAATTGTATCCAAGATAAAGAATTTTAAAAATTATTTTCTTGTACCAATCTAAGTCTTCGTATTTTTCATTAACTAAAGAGACTAATTTGTCAATTTCTTTTCTTTGTTTTTTCTCAGATAAGAAATATGGATTTTGCATTAATAAATCTATAACTTTAGAGCCCTTATTAAAATCTTGCACACATGGTACCATTTGCACAGCATAATTATTTTCGTTTAATAGAATAAAAGGGAAGTTTGAACAAGCTATAGGTCTTACTTCATATATTTTGCATTTCATATTTTCTTCATCCAAAAAAATACAAGTTAAAAATTTATCATTTTTAGACTTTATTACTATTTGACTTAAAATAACAGAATATTCTAAAGTTATTGTGTATTCTTTTAGAAATTCTTTACAAGAAATATTTAAAAAATTACTTATCCGTATTATATCCATTGGATATAATACAATATCTCCTCTTAGACGGCAGCATTTACCGCAATTATTGCATTTAAAGCTAACGTTTGTTACATAATTTATACGGTCTACCATATAAAAAATAATCCTTTTGCTAAATTTGATTGTATTTAGCCCTTTCTTTGTTGATGTAATATAATTATTATATCACTTTATTTTTATATTACAATTATTTTTGTAATATAAATGAAATATATTCAATTATTGACTTTAAATATTTATTAATATAAAATGCAAATATAATAATTTTAAGGGGGAATTTATCATGGCTGATAATAACAAATCATCAATTAAAGGTTCAACAATTGCTATTATTATTTTATCAATTGTTGTTGTAATCTTATTAATTGTAATAGCAGTAGGAGCAGGATTTTTCTTATTAAATTCTATGAATGATACTGAAGTATCTGAAACACCAGTTGTTAATGAAGTAGAAACAGAAGTACCTGATACAACAAATACTGTTGATACAAATGTTGCTAACACAAATATGGGGGATACATCTAATGTTGCACCTACAACTCTTTCAACAGATTGGAAGAATACTGAATTTGGATTAAATGGTGTAAATTATAAGATTTATTTTGATTATGCTGACTTACAAAATCAAGGATGGACATTTGATTTAGCGGATTATGGATATTCTAATGGTTATATATTGAATCAAAATGATAAAGTATCTGGAACAATAAATCTAGAAAATCCAAATTATGATGCAAGAGTTGCTGTAGGATTTACAAATACATCATCAACTCCTAAAGATATTTTAAAATGTCAAATTTGGTCTATTGATGTAGATAATGGTTTTGCAGATAAACCTGTTAATTTTGAATTACCAAATGGAATTCATAATGGAAGTACACTTCAAGAAGTTATAGCTGCATATGGTGAGCCAGATGAAGATAATAAATATCGTTCTGATGATTTAGGATATTGGCAATATACTTATCAAGATGAATATTCAAAATATTTTAAATTAACAATTTATGATGATAAAGGTGTTACAGCTTTTTCATATGATGTATATTAATTAAATATATTAGAAAAATCCAGAAGTCATAATTCTTCTGGATTTTGTATGTTTTAAAAGAAATGTTTAGATTTAGTTTACTAAAAAATGGAAACATGATATAATATTTATGTTAACACTATAAATAGCTATTATAATCAAAATAGCATTTTACAGAATAAGGAGGAACAAAGAATGAGAGTATATGCAAATCCAGATTATCCGGGAATGAAACTGATTGATGGAGTGGAACGGATAGAGTTCAAGTGCAAAAGATGTGGTGACTGTTGCCGAAATCGAGGAGATATTACATTATTTCCGCAGGACATTCCAAGAATTGCAAAATTTTTAGGAATGAAAAGCGGAGATGAATTCTTGAAGGAGTATGCAAATAAATTATGTCCTTCGGACAGGCCATCCTTTTACAGATATGTTATAAAAGATAAAGGAGATAGTGCCTGTACTTGCATTTTTCTTGATGAAAATCAAAAATGCAGAATTCATGAAGTAAAGCCACCGGCATGTTTCATGTATCCATTTGTACCTATTGGAAGTGAATTATATGGCGAGTGCAAAATTCAAGCAAACCATTGCGTATATAATTCAAAACTTGGAACCGGTTTGGCATTTAACGAATATCTTAAAGAAATTCCTGTATATGAAGAGGAATTTGAAATCAGAAAACGGTTTAACCATTTAATGACAAGCTTAATGCTTAAACCGTATTCAAAGTTTTATCAGGCAATGTATTCAGCAATTTCTAGAGCATTGTTTGATGGCTATGAAATATCTGATGGAAAAAATGAGGTAGAAGAACGTCTGGAACAGGCAGAACACTGGGCATCATATATTTAAAAGTTTGGGAGCCAATGCTATGCAAAGGCTCCCACCTCCAATTTTATATCAAAGTAATGAAAGAACGAGAAAAAACGAGATAAAACGAGAAAAACTATAAAAAATAAAAAATATTTAAAACCAAAATAAAAAGAAAACAAAAGTAAACTAATTGAGTTATTATCAGAATTTGGAATAATTAACCAAACCATTTATAATATATACCAGTGGTGCATTATTCTAGTCATACAAACTTTACGAGGGTGGGGCTAAAAATCCACTAAAGAGCACATCGTTGAAGTTTCTTAGTATTGCGCGAAATGCCAGTTTTGTGTGGTACTAGGGAGTAAAGAAGTTAGGGTATTATATAATGGCATATATAAAACTCCCTGATTTCGCGGAGGCTTAAGTAATTATATTAGGAATACTGATAACCATAGTATAAATATTATAACTTAAGTAAAACCTATGGTGAGTGCCAAGACACAAAATACATAGTGTAGCTTGTCTTGAGTGAATATATTGGGATTAATACAAAATGAATGAATTTGTTTGGCCAAATAAATTTGTTTAATATTATGAAATTATATTTGCAAAAGAGACTAGTAAAGAGAATTTGTATGTTAAGGAAAACTTCTAGAATGTTTGTTCCTATAAAGGAACAAGGAAGCCAAAGGATTAAGGTACAGATTTAAGTGGTGATCTGGTGTCTATTGAAATATATAGATGTTCCTCTTAATCGGAAACGGCTATAGCAGTAATGCTAAGCGAGGAATAGAGAAATTCAACCAGACCTAAACTGTAAAATTTACTTTGGTTTTTACCATTAAAAACAATTATAATAAGGCAGAATTTTCTGCCTTAATTTTGTTAAAAAAGGAAGGATAATTAAAATAAGATGAAAGAACAAAAAGACAAAAAGGACAAAAAAGATAACTCGGAATTTAAATGGTTTATAAAAGTATTTATAATGACTTTTATACTATCAATGCTATTTTCGTACATATCAGCTAATGGTGTATCAAACTTTAGCTTAATACCAGCTATATTAATTTTAGTATTAGTTATGCTTGTAGGTATATTCTTTGATATTGTTGGTGTTGCGGTAACAGTAGCAAATGAACATGAATTTCATGCAAAAGCTACAAAAAAAGTAAAAGGATCTAAAGCATCTATACAATTAATAAGAAATGCACCAAAAGTTGCAAATATATGTGCCGACGTAATTGGTGATATTTGTGGTGTACTAAGTGGTGCCATAAGTGCTTTAATTGCCGTAAAAATAACAGCTCAGTTTGGAATAAGATTTGATATCCAATTTATAATAAGTGCTTTAGTATCAGCCTTAACAGTTGGTGGTAAAGCTTTAGGTAAAGGTGTTGCAAATAAAAATGCAACTAAAATAGTACATAGTGTAGGTATTGTTTTAAATAAATTAAAATTAAACAAATAGTTATTAAGAGGTAAATTTATTTACCTCTTTTTTTCTTGTATAAAAATGTGATATGCTAATGCAAAGGAGGTAAATATGAAAATTTTACATTTAGCAGATTTACATTTAGGAAAAATATTGCAAGAACAATCTTTAATTGAAGATCAAGAATATATGTTAAAAGAAATTATAGAAATAATAAAAAATGAAAATATTGAAACTGTATTAATATCAGGAGATGTATATGATAGAAGTGTGCCTCCTGCAGAAGCGGTTAATTTATTAGATAATTTTTTGAAAATACTTATAAAAGAACTAAAAATAAAAGTATTTATAATTTCAGGAAATCATGATTCAAAAGATAGGCTTGGCTTTGGAAGTAAGATTTTTGAAGATGAAGGGCTATATATAGAAAGTAAATATAGTGGTAATTTAAGGAAAGTTGAATTAGAAGATAATTATGGAAAAATAAATATATATATGTTGCCATTTGTAAAACCTATAGAAGTAAAAGATTTTTTTGAAGATGATTTAGAAAATAATTATAATACTGCAATACATAAGATAATCGAAAAAGAAAAAATAAACAAAGAAGAAAGAAATATAATTATGGTACATCAATTTGTAACAGCAGGAACAATTGAGCCAGAAAGAACAGAGTCAGAGATTTTGTCACTTGGCGGAATAGAAAATGTAGATATATCCAATTTTGATGATTTTGATTATGTAGCAATAGGACATGTTCATAGACCTCAACAAATAGGAAGAAAAGAAGCAAGATATGCAGGAACAATGCTTAAATACTCTTTTTCTGAAATTAATCATAATAAATCTGTACCAATTATAGATTTTAAAGAAAAAGGAAATGTAGAAATCAATTTAAAAGAGCTTGTGCCAATAAGAGATATGAGAGAAATAAAAGGCCCTATAGAAGAATTATTAAAAAAAGAAAATTATGAATTAGGTAATGTTAATGATTATATTAAAGCAGTAATTACAAATGAGGAGACCGTATATGATGCAATAGGACAAATTAGAAGAGTATACCCTAATACTTTAAAATTAGAAATAAGAAATAGCAAGACTATTAATGGAGGACAAGAACAAGACTTAAATTTACAAAAAGTAAAAAGAAAAAGCGAACTAGAATTATTTGAAGATTTTTACAAATCTCAAAATAATGTTGATTTAGATAATAAACAAAAAGAAATTATAAAAGATATAATTTCGGAGGTGAAAGATGAAACCAATTAATTTAACAATTAGTGCATTTGGACCATATAAGGATAAAATAACTATAGATTTTACAAAATTAGGAGCAAATGGAATATTTTTAATAACAGGAGATACAGGAGCAGGAAAGACAAGTATTTTTGATGCTATATCTTATGCTCTATTTGGAGAAGTTAGTGGTTCTAATAGACCAATACAATCAATAAGAAGTGATTTTTCAGATTTAGAAACAGATACTTTTGTAGAATTGGAATTTATTCATAAAAATAAAAGATATAAGATTTTAAGGAATCCATCATATGAAAAGCCAAAGAAAAAAGGTGAAGGATTTACTAAAAAATCTGCAGATGCATCATTAGAATATGATGATGTTGTAATTTCCGGAATAAAAAATGTTGATACAAAAATAGAAGAAATTTTAGGAATAAATGCAAAACAATTTAAACAAATTGCAATGCTTGCACAAGGCGAATTTTTAAAGATTTTATTTGCTGAAAGTAAAGATAGGACAGAAATTTTTAGAAAAATCTTTGATACGAATATATATAATTTAATAGCTAGAAAGTTAAAAGAAAGATTAAAAAACAATGAAGAAAGATTAAACTCATTAAAAAATAGTTTTGTAACCAATACAGCAAATATAATTATAGAAGATGAAAATAAAATAGAAATTTCAGCAAAAGAATTGAATGAATTAGATATTCAAAATGTAATAGAAACTTTAAAAACAGAATTGGATAAAAATAAAACAGAAAATAAACAAATAGAAGAAATTATAAAATTATTAGATACTGAAATAAAAAAAGAAGAGGAAAAAATTAAAAAACAAGAAGAGATTAATACAAAAATAGATAATTATAATTTGCTAAAAAAAGAAAAAGAAGAATTAAAGAGTAAAGAAAAAGAAATTGAAAATTTAAAAATAAAAGTAAATAAAAATCAAAAAATCAAAGAAGCAATAAAACCGAAAGAAGAAAATTTACAAAATCAAAAAACAATTATAAAAAATACAGAAAATGAATTATTAAGTTTAAATAAAAGTATTCTTGATGGACAAAAGAAGGAAAAAGAGCATGAAAATAAATTAGAAAAAGTTAATAAAATAGGTGAAATATATAAGGAATACAATAATTGCATTGAAAACAAAAAAGAATTACTAGATAGAGCAAATAAACTTAAGAAAATAGAAGATTCTAAAAATGAAAAAGATGAAAAAGCAAAAGAATATATTAAATTAGAGAATGAATATAAAGTCATGAATAATGACTATTTAGAAAAAGAAGATGAATTTTTTAAAGAGCAAGCAGGAATAATTGCAGAAAAACTAGAAGAAAATAAACCTTGTCCTGTTTGTGGAAGTATAGAACATCCTAATATTGCTAAGAAAAGCAAAAGTGTACTTACAAAAAAAGAATTAGATGTTTTAAAAGGAAAATTAGAAAATAAGCAAAAAGAAAAACAATTAAAGCAAGAAGAATGTGTAAAAATAAATACATCTTTAAATACATTAATTGAAGAATTTTCAGAAAAACAGACTGAATTTAATTTAGATAAGGAAAAAGAACAAGTTAAGGAATTATTTAATAATAATAAAATAAAAATAGATAATTATATTAAAGATTTACAAGAAAATTATAAAATAATAACAAATAAATTAATAGATTTAAACAATTTTGATTTTGATAAATTTAAAGATGAAATTGTAGCAAGTATTAATAAAGAGAAAAATGAATTAGTAAAAAATAAGGCATTAGGACAAGAAAAGGAAAAACAATTAATAGAATATAAAAAGAAATTACAAGAATTAGAAAAAGAATATAATAATGCTATTTTAAGTCTAGGATTTAATTCAGAAGAGGAATATAAAAAAATAGTATTATCAGAAAATAAGCTTAATGAAATTAATAAAATTATAGAAAAATATAATACTGATATTACTGTAAATAAAACCAAAATAGAAGAATTAGAAAAAGAAATTGATAAAAAAGAAAAAATTGATATTAGTGATGAAAAAGAAAGCTTAAAGCAAAAGAAAATTAAACTAGAAGAGCAAAGAAAATTAGAGATTAAAGTAAAAGGCAAATTAGACAATAACTCTAGAATATACAAATTATTAGTTACAAATGGTAAAGAATTAAAAGAAAAAATAAAAGATGTTAATACATATGATGAATTAAGCAGAACAGCAAATGGAACATTATTTGGTAAAAAAAGAATAGAATTTGAACAATATGTACAAGGCGCTTATTTTGATATGGTAATTGTAGAGGCTAATAAAAGATTAGCCAAAATGACAGAAAATAGATATGAATTAGTAAGAAAAGAAGAGCCAGAAAAACTTTCTGATAAAGTAGGATTAGATTTAGAAGTAAAAGATAGTTATAATGGTAAGAAAAGAGATGTAAAATCTTTATCTGGAGGTGAAGCTTTTAAAGCAGCCCTATCTTTAGCATTAGGTCTATCAGATGTAATACAAAGTTATTCAGGAGGAGTTGTAGTAGATACATTATTTATTGATGAAGGATTTGGTTCACTAGATACTGAATCAAGAGAACAAGCAATAAATACATTAAGTTTATTAATAGATAATAATAAATTAATAGGAATAATAAGTCACGTTACAGAATTAAAAGAAAGAATAGATAAAAAAATTATAGTAACAAAAACTAATGATGGAAGCCAAATTAAAATAGAAGTATAGGGATTTTGGCCGGTCCTAAAATCCCTGTTATAAAAATTAAAAGGGAGATTATAGGCTAAAGTTTTATATATTAACAATAGAAGAAGCCTTAAAATTAATTGATATAAAACTTTATGTTGAGTACATAAATTAACCAAAATTACTTGACATAAAACCACCGAAAGAGTATAATAATCAAGATATGAAAATATCTTTAATTCCTTTTTACAGGCAAAGCCTGATAACATAGAGTAACTGATAATTTTTAGTCTAAATGGAAAAAGGAGTAAAAAGCAATGAGTAACGTAAAAAGCATGACGCAGTTAGAGAACATCGGGATCGACAAACTTATGGAGGAACTCCGAAAGAGGAATCCTGATGCCGATTTCGAAATCGTTGATGGTAATGCCATCAAGATTTCGGGAATCGAACCTGAAGATGTTAAATGCCCGGAAGGATATTATTCGAGTGAAAGAGGCTATATTACCAATAAAGGTAACACTCTTTCCGGATCATATGAAGTTTTTATGCTTCATAATTAATTCATTGCAAAACAGCATTGCTGTACCTCGCGAAAGCGAGGTTTCTTTTTTGCCTATAAGAGCAACGAATTTTGTCGAACGATAATAATAAGAAAAAACATATTTATAGGTTTACAATAGATATGTCACAGTACAAATAAAAAAAGGAAATACCAATATGATATAATGTTTTCAACGACAAAAACTAATATCGAAAGAAGGTATTTCCTATGAATAGTATAACACAAGATATAATATTTAAGCAATCAGT
>CALXVT010000044.1 GCA_944392175.1 uncultured Clostridia bacterium | reverse complement strand
AAAGCTTTTGCAAGTTTTGCAGTTCCTTCAATATTAGTAGGAGCCATTGGCTCTCCACCTAATATTGATAAACCTTTAACTTCTTTTTTGTCACTTAATTCTAATACTTTATCTATTGTTTCTTGTGTAAATTCTTTTCCACCTTCAAAGTCCCATGTTTCTGGATTAAAGCAATTTTTACAATGAAAAGGGCAACCTTGCATAAATATAGATACTCTTACACCTGGTCCATTTGATATATCCATTTTTCTAATTAAATTGTATCTCATAATTATGCCTCCTTATTATCAATATGTAAAACTCTTTCTTTTATTTCTTGTGTTCTTCCTTTATTCCAGAAGTTTGTTCCTATATATCCACAAGTACGTCTTGCAACATTTAATGTATTATGATCTCTATTTCCACAGTTTGGACAATACCATTCTAAATCGTCATCTATTAATATTTCTCCAGTATAACCACATTTTTGGCAATAGTCAGATTTTGTATTTAGTTCTGCATACATAATGTTATCATAAATAAATTGAATTACTTCGATTACTGCATCTATATTTCCTTGTAAGTTTGGTGTTTCTACATAAGAAATAGCTCCACCAGGACTTAATACTTGGAATTCGCTCTCTAATTTTAATTTAGAAAATGCGTCTATTTCTTCGAATACAGGAACATGGTATGAATTAGTAATATAATTTCTATCTGTAATTCCTTTAACTGTTCCAAATCTTTCTCTTAAGCATTTAGCAAATTTATATGTTGTTGATTCTATTGGTGTTCCATAAACTGAATAATCTAAATCTTCTTCTGCTTTCCATTTATTTGTTGCATCATTTAGATGTTGCATTACTTTTAATCCAAATTCTTTTCCTGGTCCGTTATCTGTATGGCTATGTCCCGTCATAACTTTAACACATTCATATAAACCAGCATATCCAAGTGAAATTGTTGAATATCCATGATGTAATAATTCATGTATTGATTCACCTTTCTCTAATCTTGCTAATGCGCCATGTTGCCATAAAATAGGTGCTACATCACTTGTTACTTTACTTAATCTTTTATGTCTTATTTGTAATGCTCTATGGCATAATTCCAATCTTTCATCAAATATTTTCCAGAATTCATCCATATCACCATCTGCAGAAAGTGCAACATCTGGTAAATTAATTGTTACAACACCTTGGTTGAATCTTCCATAATATTTACCTTTTCCTTCTACATAATTTTTAGCTTTTGCAATATTTCCTATATTTAACATTCTATCAGGAGTTAAGAATGATCTACAACCCATACATGGATAACAATCTCCATCACCTAGGATATTTTTCTTATATTTTAACATCATTTTTTCTGATATATAATCTGGAACCATTCTTTTAGCTGTACATTCTGCAGCTAGTTTTGTTAAATACCAATATTTGCTACCTTCACGAATGTTATCTTCTTCAAGTACATATAAAAGTTTTGGGAAAGCTGGTGTTATATATACGCCTTTTTCGTTTTTGAATCCTAATATTCTTTGTTTTAAGAACTCTTCGATTATCATTGCAAGCTCGTCTTTATATTCTTCTGTTTCTCCCAAATACATGCAAACTGATAAGAATGGTGCTTGTCCATTTGTATTTGTCATAGAGTTTACTTGATAATTAAATGTTTGAACTCCATCTTCGACTTCTTTTTTAGTATCTTGCATAGCATATTTTTCACAATCTTTTTTGCTGAAATTTCTTGCTTGATATTTCTTTAAGTATTTTTCGTAACTTAATCTTACAAATGGTGCTAAATGTGTAAGTGATACTGTTGCTCCACCATAGCTTGATGATGTTACTGCTAATATTATTTGTGTTGCTATTGTAGCAGCTGTTAAAAATCTATGTGGTTTTTCTATCATAACTCCATTTATTACTGTTCCATTTTGTAGCATATCATCTAGGTTAATTAATTCACAATTATGAAGAGCATTTTGCGCAAAATAATCAGCATCATGAAAATGTATAATACCTGCATCATGTGCTTCTACTATATCTTCAGGGAGTAAAAATCTTCTTGTTATATCTGTACTTGTTATTCCTGCTAAGTAGTCTCTTTGTGTTGTAACTACTTCTGCGTTTTTATTAGAATTTTCACTATTCCAATATTCATTTTCTCCTTCTATTAATTCTTTAATTGATTTATCTGTTGTATTTGCTTTTCTTACTAACTCTCTAGTATATCTATATGTTATATATTTTTTTGCTAATTGATATTTACCAAATTCCATTAATTTTTGTTCTATAATATCTTGAATATCTTCTACTAAAATTCTTTTTTTATTTAAATCTTCGATATATTTAATTATTTCTTTGATTTCTTCTTTAGTTGCTTTTTCTCTTCCTCTTACCTCCTCATTTGCTTTTCCAATAGCTACTCTGATTTTTTCTGGGTCATAATCTACAATATGGCCGTCTCTTTTTACGATTTTCATTCTTTTGTTCCTCCCCTGATTTATTTTTTTGTATTATTTATTACGAGTAAATATTATATATAATTTTAAATATATACAAGTTGCACTTGCAACTTTTTGACTTTTTTGTTAAAATTTTTTTCGGGTGATAAAAATGAAACTTCCATTTGAAGGATTAACGAAATTGCAAATCGGTAAACTCTTTGTGCTTCTAGGCGTTCACAGATATAGATATGCTAAAGGAGAAGAGATTTTACCTACCATAAAAAATGACAATATTATTGGAATTGTACTTGATGGATTTGCCCAAATTATGAATATAGAGTACAATGGAAACGAAATGGTTCAGGAAAATCTTGGAAAAAATAGTGTGTTTGGAACAACAATTTCTGCAACCAACAGTGAAGACTGTCAAATAATTGCTAAAGAAGATACAGAAGTACTCATTATAGACTATGTAAAACTTATGAGACCTGAAAACACTAATCATAATTATTTTAATATATTTTTAAGTAACTTATTTGATATAATTAATACAAAATATAGAGAAACTAACGAAAGAGTTAAAGTTTTAGAGAAAAAACAAATACGTGAAAAATTACTGAAATTTTTTGAAATTGAACACAGAAAAAATCATTCTAAAAATATTTATTTAAGTTTTCCTTTTAAGGATTTAGCAGATTACCTTGCAATTGATAGATCTGCTATGTTTAGAGAATTAAAGCATTTAAAAGATGATAAACTTATAGAAGTTGATGGTAGGAAAATTAAAATATTGTATGAGATATAGTTTATAACATGTAAAAACAACCAACTTGAAATTTTCAAGTTGGTTGTTTTACTTTAAGTAGGAATAATAAAAATACACCTAAAAGATCATTATAACTAAAATTGCTACTTGTTGCTATTGTAACAATTTTTTCAATATCTTTGTTCGTACTTTTTTTATTATCATCCAAATAAGAATTAATAGCTTTAATTAATTCTATTTGCCTTGTTGAAACAGGATGATTTTTTTTCAAAAAATCGTCATTACTAGTATCTATATATAGATATGCTTCAAAAACACTCAATAAAGATATTACATTAATCAAACTAGGATTAGCTTTATGTTTTTTCCATCTAGATACAAGTCCTACAGATAAATCGGCCTTATCATATATTTCTTCCCAAGGAATATTTTTTTCATCTTTTAATACATCAATGACCTCATATAAATCATCTATATTTTCTATTCTCCGTTTCATATTTAACCTCCTACAAATTTTATGGTAATATATTATCATATAAAGAATAATTTTTCAAAAGTTTTTACTTTACTAAATACTCTTTCATTCTATTCATTTGGTCAATTTTAAATTGGTATTCCTTATTTCTTTCATATTTTATTTATTATATTTGCTACATTTCCTATTAAATATAACGGAATATTTATTAGCCATTCTTCTTTTTTATAATTTGTCATTGAAGTTCTTATATTTATATTAGTATTATATTTTTCTACGAAACTTTTTAAACTTTTTGCTTGTAAATTTTCACTTGATTTTACTTCTATTGGGATATTATTTCTTCCTAATTGAATTATATAATCAATTTCTGCAGTACCTTTTTCTGAAGCCCAATAAAAAACTGGTGTGTCAACATTTGACTTTAATTCGGTCAAAACATATTGTTCAGTTAATGAGCCTTTAAATTCCACAAATATTTTATTACCATCTATTATAGTCTGAAGATCAATTTTAGCCATAGCACATAGTAATCCAACGTCTAATAAGTACAATTTGAAAGCACTAAAATCTTGATAGGCTGATAATGGTATCTTACAATCTTTTACTCTATTTACTTGATATACCAAACCACAATCTATAAGCCAAGATAAGGCTAGTTCATATTCTCTTGCTCTTGCACCTTCTTTTACTAATCCGATAAATAAATTTTTTATTTTCTTTTGCAAGTTGAGTTGGTATATTATTCCATAATTGTCTTATTCTAGGTACAACATTATTAGGTGCGTGTTTCGAAAAGTCTTGTTCATACGCACTCAATAATGATTCTTGTACTTTTCTTGCTTCGTTAAAATCTTTAGTATCTATATAAGTTTCTACTACTTCTGGCATTCCTCCAATAAACATATATTGCTTTAAATATGTTTTTAGTTTATCTGCAAATACTGTTATTAAATCAAAATCATTTTTATATATTAGCTCTACTAATTCTTCTTCTCCTAATGCATTTAAAAATTCAAAAAAGTTTAATGGATATAAATCCAGAAAATCTACTTTACCAACAGGAAACGATGTTCCCTCATGCATTGCAACTCCTAATAAAGAACCTGCTGCCATAATATGATATTCATTTGCATTTTCATAAAAATATTTTAAAGAAGTTAGTGCTTTTGGTGTTTCTTGAATTTCATCAAATATTATTAATGTATTTTCAGGTTCTATATTTACTCCAGATTCGATTTTTAATCCTTGTATTATCCTTTCTATATCAAAATCTCCTGAAAAAAGTTGCTCCATTCTATTATTATCATCAAAGTTTATATATGCACATTTTTCATATTCGTTTTTGCCAAATTCTTGCATAAGCCAAGTTTTTCCAACTTGTCTTGCTCCTCTTATTATTAAAGGTTTTCTTGTTTTTGAAGACTTCCATTTCTTTAAATCTTCTAATTTATATCTATACATATTCACCACCTCTTTATTCTATTTTAAAGCAAAAAATCACAAAAGTCAAAGGACTTTTGTGATTTCATTCACATTTTTCAAAGGACTTTTGTGACATTTTTACACATTTTTCAAAGTACTTTTATTTTCCAAAATATTCTTTTATCTTTTTCATCTTATTCATTTGATCAACTTTAAATGGACATCTATTGTTACAATGGCCACAACTTATGCAGCTTGTGCTGTTTTCTCTAAATTCAAATAATGATCTTTTGCTAATTTATCACCCGCTAAAGATAAATCATAATATTTATTAATTAATCCAATATCTAAATTCATTGGACATGGCATGCAATGGTTGCAATAAACGCATTTACCTGTTACTTGTACTGGTGCAAATTCTCCAATAATAGAATAATCTTTTTCTTCTGGAGTTGCTTCAGTATATTTTAGTATTTCTTTTAAATCATCCATACCTCTAATTCCTGGAAGTACTGTTAATACTCCTGGTCTATCTAAAGCATATTGCATACATTGTATCTTAGTTAATTTTCTGGCAAATGGAGAAGTTTTTTCATCTAATAATTGTCCAGCAGAAAAAGGTTTCATAACAGAAATTCCTACACCTTCTGCTTCACATCTTTTATATAAATTCATTCTTTCATCTGATGAGCCGTTAGCATAATCACCGTGATTATAGTCATAACCAGGATTAATACTAAACATTACCATATCAACTAGTTTTGTATCTAATATTTCATTAACTAATTCTGGCGTATGTGAAGAAAGACCTATATGTCTTACAATTCCTTTTTCTTTTAATTCTAATATATAATCTAATATTCCATTTTTTCTATAACTTTTCCAATCACTTTCTTCGTCTAAACAATGTATAAATCCATAATCTATATAATCTGTTCTTAATTCTTTTAATTGCCAATCAATTGATTTCTTTACAGTATCTAAATTTGTTGTCCATCCATATGTACCTGTTTCATAATTTGCGCCAAAATGAATTTGGTATATTACTTTATTCCTTACTCTTTCAAAAGCTTCTCCATAATACGGAAAACATTTAGTATCTCCTGCTGCTAAATCAAAATAATTAATTCCATTTTCTAATGCGTATTGTAAAGTTTTAATTGCTTCTTCTGGACTTGCATTTGATATAGAACTTGAACCTATACCTATAACACTTATTTTATCATTAGTTCTTTTATTAATACGATATTCCATAATTATTTCTCCTATTTTAAATTTTTATTTAGAAATTCTTCAATTTTATCGAATGGAATTATATCTAAATTATCATATAAATCGCAATGAACTGCATCTGGAATAATCATAAGTTCTTTATTTTCATTATATTTTCCATTTTCTGTCATCTTCTTGTATGCATCTTTGCTAAAATAACAAGAGTGAGCTTTTTCCCCATGTATCATTAAAACACTACTTCGAATTTCATTAATATAATCCAACATTTTTGTATTCATAAGTGAACTTAGTGAACTATATGAAAATCCATTATTTGAACCTAATGACCTTTTATGGTAGCCACGACCTTTATAAAATGCAACATAATCTTTTAAAAATTGTGGTGCATCTTCTGGTAAATCCTCTGGATTTGGATTTCCTCCAACTAATGTATATTTCTTATTTTTATAATCTTCAGTTCTTGCATTATTGTATGCCATACGAGCCTTATATCTTGTCTCTTCATCATTTATATCATTATACCCAAATGTTGTAACTCTGCTCATATCGTACATCGTAGAAGTAACTGTTGCCTTTATTCTTGTATCTAATGAAGCTGTTTGAAGAGCATATCCTCCCCATCCACATATTCCAATGATTCCTATTTTCTCTTTATCTACATTTTCCAAATTTGATAAATAATCAACAGCTGATTGATAATCTTCAACACAATGGTCTATTGAATTCATATAGCGAGGTAATCCTCCTGATTCTCCGTAATATGACGGATCAAACGCAATACTTAAAAATCCTCTTGATGCGATTTCTTGTGCATATCTTCCTGAAACTTGCTCTTTTACTGCACTATATGGACCACATACTGCTATTGCTGGAAGTTTGCCTTCATAACTCTTTGGCTCATATTGATCTGCTACAAGAGTTATTCCAAAATGATTTACAAAAGTTACTTTTTTATGATTTACATTTTCATTTTTAGGGAATACTTTGTCCCATTCTTCTATTAATACAATATCTTCTTCTTTTATTCCAATGTCTGTCATCTCTCCATAATTAACTTTATTTTCCATACCTTTATACCTCCTGTTTTTTATTTTATCCAATTTATATAATCATTATTGTCTTCTTTTCCCGTAAATCTTTTACTACTAATAAAGTTTAAATTTTTATAAATATTTTTTAAATCTCTAAAACTTCTATCTGAGCTAGAGCCCCCACTTGTTACAAATACATATATATTTTTTCCTTCTAAATTATTTTCTTCAATAAAAGTGTTAATTATTGTAGGTGCTGTATACCACCATACAGGAAATCCAATTACAATAGTATCATACTCATCAATGTTTGATACCTTATTTAAGACTTTTGGCCTGAAATATTTATTATTCATTTCGATTGTTGACCTACTCTGCTTATTAGTCCAATCCAAATCCTCTAGTGTATATTTTTGTACTGGTTCAATTTCAAATAAATCCCCAATAACCGCGTTTGCAATTTTCGTTGCTACCTTTTTTGTAACACCACTTGCAGAAAAATAAGTAACTAAAATTTTATTCATAAATAATCCCTCCTTAATATTTTAAAGTATTTAGCTAATTTCTTGCCTTTAGTCTAGTTGTATTATAATATTACGAATGTTTTTGCTATATATTAACATTCCGTTTTGAGTTATTATATAGGTTGGAGTTAACTTCAAGTCAAGAGATATTTATTAATTTTTATTTTGTTAGTTCACTATATCATTTCGCATTTTTACTCATATACTCTAATTCATTTAGAATATGTATCCATATATTGGTCTGTTTATTACATTCATTTATACATTTGCATACAAAAATTTAGGGACTTATCATTTCTGATAAGCCCCCATAATTTATTCACTCTTTTATTTGTTAGTCGCTTAAAGAGGTAGCGACAAACACATTTATTCACTCTCTGATTTATTAGTCGCCAAAGAGGCGGCGACAAACGCATTTATTAAGAACAATATTGTTCTTAATTAGTATATTCATAATAGCATAAAATATGTTATTATGTCAATGATTTATTCCTTAAGGAATAGAATTTCTTATTTTTGTATTTCATTATCTTGTTTTATTTCTACCTTTTGAACTTTAAGCTCCGTCCCTAAAGTTCACTTAATCTTTGAACCTTCAGGAACACCTATTTCACTACTGGTTAATTCTTTAACATTTCAATCATTATATAATGAATCTTTAGAAATTACTAAATATATTTTGCCATCTACTTTATAATAAAAATACATATTTCCTATATCAGTTCTAGACTGGTAATTGCCATCCACATAATCTGACATACTCATTTGAGAAAAGTCGCCAGGTACACTTATTATTCTATTATTATCTCTTACAAAGAGTTTACCATCTTGTAAATAGAAATTTTTACTTTCTTCTGCAGTTGATATATTTATTTCATTAATATCATTTACAGTATTTTTAGAATTATCTGAATTATTTTAACTATCTATTACTATAAAAATCAAGCCAATTATAATTAGTATTATTAAAATAATAGTTTTTTTGTTTTTAATTTTAAACATAACAATCCCCTCATTTCTTATGCTCTTTTTTCCACTCCTTAATTTGTTCTAATCTTTGTTTAAAACGACCTTCATTTCCCTGTGTTCTAGGTCTGTAATATGTTTTTCCAATTAAAGATTCGGGCATGCATTCCATAGTGGTTAATTTATCTTTGGTATCATGAGCATATTGATATCCTTTACCATAATTTAAATCTTTCATTAATTTAGTTGGAGCATTTCTAATTACTAAAGGTACAGGTTCAGCTAACATCTTTTTAGCATCAGAACTTGCAAGCATATATGCAACATCACAAGCATTAGATTTTGGAGCTAAAGACATATATATTACAGCTTCTGCTAAATGAACATTACATTCTGGCATTCCAATAAAATGACATGCTTGATAAACATTTATTGCCACATTTAAAGCATTTGTATCTGCCAAACCAATATCTTCAGAAGCAAATCTTGTAATTCTTCTTGCTATATAAATTGGATCTTCTCCAGCCTCTAACATTCTTGCAAGCCAATATACAGCTGCATCTGGATCACTATTTCTCATAGATTTATGTAATGCAGAAATCAAATTATAATGCTCCTCACCATTTTTATCATATAAGAGTGTCTTTTTATTCAAACAACTTTCTATAGTATCTTCAGTTACTTTTATTGTTCCATCTTCACCTAATTCTGCATTTGTAATAATCATATCCAATGTAGTAAGTGCAGACCTTGCATCACCATTAGCAAAATTAGCTATTAATTTAAGATTATCTTCAGAAATCTCAATCTTTTCTTTTCCAAAACCTCTTTCATCTGTAATTGCTCTTTTTAATAAAACTAAAATATCTTCACTAGATAATTCTTTTAAAACAAAAACTCTACATCTAGAAAGCAAAGCATTATTAATTTCAAATGAAGGATTTTCTGTTGTAGCTCCTATTAAAACTATTGAGCCTTTTTCTACAAATGGTAGAAAAGCATCTTGTTGAGCCTTATTAAAACGATGTATTTCATCTACAAAAACAATCGTATTTATTCCCATTCTTTTATTAGTATCTGCTTCTTCCATAACTTTCTTAATCTCTTTAATTCCAGAAGTTACAGCAGAAAAAGTAATAAATTCTGATTTTGTTTCATTTGCAATTATTCTTGCTAAAGTTGTTTTACCAACTCCAGGAGGTCCCCAAAATATCATTGAAGGTGCATTATCACTTTCAATGATTTTTCTTAATATTTTATTTTCACCTATTAAATGTGATTGGCCTACAACCTCATTTAAGTTCTTTGGCCTCATTCTTGATGCTAAAGGTTCATTTTTAGGACTTTCAAACATTGATGATTGATACATTATAAACACCTCTTTTATCTACATCTAACTTTAAAATCTTTTTTACAAGAAGGACATGTACAAATATGTTTTCCTTTCTTTTTAGGCAATCTAATTTCCGCCTTACAATTAGGACATTTTCTATATATATGAGTTTTTCTATCAGCCCATTTTCTTTTTTGTAATTTTAATTTTCCTAAAATTTTATCTCTAATTTTTAAATATTTTGCATTTTCATTTTGTCTTTTATAAATATTTCTCGAAAATGCTCTAAACATCATATATGCACAAATTAATATTTCTAACAAATATATAATTGGATTTCTTATTATAATGCTTAAAATAGCAATAATCCAAAAAACTATAAATAAAAATTTATATAATTCATCAATTCCATATCTACCTTGTAAGAAATTTACTATTTTAAATAAAAATTTTCTCAATATGCATTCCTCCTACTAACATATAAATCTAGGTCCGCAACAACAATTACATATTGTATCTGCTAAACACCACCAAAAACATATATTTTGCATATCAAACGGTCTTCCATATGCTCTGCTTTGTTCTCTATACATGTTTCCTGTTCCCTGCAATTGTTGTAATAATTCTTGATATCTAAAGTTATTTGGTTCCATTTGTACTGCTGTTTTGGCATAGTTCAAAGCTGTTATTCTATTACCTGTATAATAATTTGCAATACTGCTTAAGTAATACCATTCTGCTGTTTTATCTTGAATCTCGGAAAGTACTCTTAGTGCTTCCCTATACATTCCAACTTGTATAAAATGACTTGCTACTTGATAAAGATTTGTTCCTTCATTATTATTGCTGTATGAATTATTTTGATTGTTTGAATATTGATTATATTGATTTGTTGCGCCACTTTTTATTTGATCATATGCCTCATTTATTTCTCTCATTTTTCTTGCAGCTTCTTCATCTCCTGGATGTAAGTCTGGATGATATTTTTTTACTAATTTTCTATATGCTTTTGTAACTTCTTCATCTGTTGCTCCATATGATAGTCCTAATACTTCGTACGGATTTTGTATCATCTATTTTTCTCCCTTCTTTTTGTGTAATTCATATTTAGTCCATATTCCTGAATATAGAATGTTTTCAATTATTTTATTCGAAATATTTAGCTCCTTATATTTTTCTAAACAATCTGCTAAAAGCAAATTAAGCATATCATCAAATTCTGTTTTTGAATTTGTAATTAATGGGTTATACCTCTTCTTTTTTATATCTTTTTCAAAATCTATACAAGCATCTAAAATGTATATAAACTTTCCTAGTGAGTCTCCGAAATTTCTTAATTTTTCTTCGTGTTCATCTTCAAATGGTGCAAAAATTTCTCCAAATAATTTGCCACTACATTGTGCGGATAAATCTGGATTTATAATGTTATTAGCTTCTAACTCATTTAATTCTTTTAAAGAATTCTGCACAGTTTCAGCTTTTTTAGGATATTTCTTACATATTTTTTTAAAACTCTTTTTTATCATTTTTGCATAACAGTTAGCAAATACGTTTTTGTCATCTTGCCAATCATCAAGTAAATTATAATAAGCTAATAAGATATTCATATCTGCTACATAGTCTACAAATTTCCCTTTAATATAAGTATGTTTATTTACAGGATGCATCATACATCTACATTCTAATTTTTCGTTATTTTCTTTATAAACTTCATTAAGTAATATAATTAAAAAATTCATATCATAATTTAATGTAAATCTACTTATATTCTTATATCTGGCTTGTAAAGCTTTACATAGTCCACAATAACATTCTCTATAATATCTTTTATCATTATCTTCTAATAAATTAGGATTTGTAACTATATTTCCTAACATTTTACTCCTCCTATTAATTTTACTTTATGTGATATAGTTTATTATTTTTCTTACCTAAAATCAACAGCTAGAGCCAATATTTCACGTAAGTTTTACATACATAGTAAAAGAGCTACTTAAATTTACTTAAATAGCTCTTTATGTTTAATTGCATTTTTCTGCATTATGTTTACCTTTTGAACTTTAAGCTCCGTCCCTAAAGTTCATTAATCTCTTAATTTAGCTCCGCATCTCTTGTCTAGTGTTTTTAATATAGTATTCATTTTTTCATTTATTTGTTCTGATGTCATAGTTGTTCCTTCGTTAAGTATTTTTACTTTTAATGTAACTGATTTTTTACCTTCTGGAATTTGGTCTCCTCTGTATTCATCAACAAATTCAACTTCTTTAACTTTTGTTTTTATATTTTCTTCGATTTGCTTCCATGTAATTTCTTCATCAACTATAATTGATAAATCTTTTTCTACTAATGGTAATTCTGGTAATCTTTCATATTCATTAGTTCTAGAAGCATATGGAACAAATTTATCTGTATTAATTTCAAACATTGCTACATTAGTTCTTTTTATTTTAGTGTCTGCCATTACTTTTACAGAAACTAAACCTAATGTTCCAATTACTTCATTATTTTTAACTACATTCAAGTATGCATTAACATCAGCCCAAGTAGGTCTATCTAATTTTTCTAATTTAAGTTCTTCCATATGGCAGTATTCAGCCATATTTTCAATTACACCTTTTGCTTCATAGAATATTTCTTTAGCATCTTTTCCTACTATACATCCTGATAAATAATTCTTTTGAATTGGTAAAACTTCATCTTCTGAAGATGGTCTATAATCACCTTTTTCATAAACCTCTTCACAATCAAATAATCTAAACTCATCATAATATCTTAGGTTTTTAGCAACTGCTTCTAACATTCCTGGTATTAAAGAACTTCTTAAATATGCTAAATCTGGTGCTGGTGGAGTTG
>CALXVT010000043.1 GCA_944392175.1 uncultured Clostridia bacterium | reverse complement strand
AGTTCAAAAAGTGGAAAACGGGTATTTCAAAGCTAGTGATTTCAATAAAGTGTGACATATGTTTGACAAACCTACATGTCAGCAATATGGTAAGTGACAAAATATATTGACAAATTAAGCTTTTGTGGTAAAATCATTATATGATGCAAATAGTCGGAGTATATTATAATGTCTGTATTTTACATGATTTTTATATAATTATTGTAAATATCGCATATAATATAATAGGAGATGATGTGAATATGGCAACAAAAAGCTTTTTAAAAGATATAGTCATAAAAAATTGTGAATCAGCTAATAGATTTATCAATGCTTTAGAAAAAGCTGAAAATAAAAAATCTAAAGATGTAAGAATTGATAAAAAAGTTGAAAATATTACAGATGAAGAAAGAATAAGGAAAATATTTAGCGAATAAGAGTGAGTTACAAAATAGTAAACTTAAAAGATATTTACAATATTTTTGGAGAAAATAAGACTAAAGAAATATTGAAAGATTACAAATGTAAATTAAATCTTGATGTTGAATATTTTTTAAAAGAAAAAGCAATAGAATTTTCAAAACAAGATATATCACGAACATTTTTAGTATTGAGTGAATATAAAGGACGTAATGTTATTGTTGGATATTTTGCTATTACTAATAAAGCAACAACAATAAAAAATTTGTTATAAGTAAAACAAAGAGAAAAAAGATTTTGAGATATGCAGAATATAATAACGAATCTAAAGGATATAATATAGCATTACCACTTATTGGACAATTAGGTAAAAACTATAATAATGGATATAACAAATTAATATCTGGAGATATTTTATTAAAATTTGCTTGTGATAAAATAAAACAAACTCAAAATATAATAGGTGGTAGATATGTATTCTTAGAATGTGAAGATATAGATAAGCTTAAAAATTTCTATGAAGATAATGGTTTTGAATGTTTTGGAAAAAGAAATTTAGAAAAAGATGAAAGAGATAAAAATAAAGGAGAATATTTACTTCAAATGTTAAGAGATTTAAGTAAATATAATATTTAATAAAAAGGTAATTAGAAATTAGTCTAATTACCTTTTTAAAATAATTCTAAAAATTTATCTATTAAGTAAATAAACACCAAAATTCAAATATGTTGCAAACAAAGTCCATAGAAGATATGGAACTTGTAACCATGCTGAAGTTTTATTCTTTTTATAAAACCTAGCAATCATAATAATAATTAAACTAGCAAGGACGATTATCCATATAAAAGCAAATAATCTCCATTTTAACAAAAAGAAAGCAATAGGCCAAAGAGCATTAAAAAATAGTTGTAAGTAATAAATAGAAGATATTCCAGAATCTACTAATGAATTATTTTTTAATATTCCGTAGGAAATTCCCATTAATATATACAAAATAGTCCATACTATAGGAAAAGTTAAGCTAGGTGGTGATAGAGGCGGCTTTTGCAAAGAATTATAATCAATGCTTCCAGAAATAAGTAAACCTACAATACCACCAATTACTACAGGGATAAGAATTGATTTTAAATAAGCTTTAAATTTATTAGACATTTCAAACCTCCATATTATTATTTTATTAAAAGAAATAGAAATTATACATTATAAAAAAACAAATTTGCGAGCTGAAAGCTAGTAATATAAATAGATACAAAGGAAAATGAACTTTAAGGATCGTCCCTAAAGTTCAAAATCTTTTGTAATGCAGACAGCTCATAAAGTTCAGGTAAAGTTTATAAAAAATATTGTAAAAAAAATAACGTTTTTATATAATAAACAAAGATAAATAAGGAGGAATAAAAAATGGCAAATTCAAAATTAATAGTAGTAGAAGGACCTCAAGGCGCAGGTAAAACAACAATAACAGATTATTTAAGATATTCAATTCCATATACAAATTTATACAGATTATGTGGAACTGCAGATAGCTCACCTACAGGAAAGAAAAAAGCAGAAACAATGTATAAAGACTTAATAGAATATTTAAAAAAGATGGGAAATCAAAGTATCAACTTAGTATTTGATAGGACATTTTTTACAGAAGAAAATTATTGTAGACTAAAATATAAAGAGTATTCATTTACAGATGTTTATGAAGAATTATTAGCTGATTTCGCTAAATTAGACTTTGAAATATATTATATTACTCTATATTTAGAAGATGAAAGTTTATATACTCAAAGATTAAAAAGAGAGAACAAAGCAGTGCCAAAATATGCTAAATTTGAAGCTGAGAAAAGCATAAATCAACAAAAGGTATATTTAGAGATGTCTGATGATATAGAAAAGAAATATCCAAATATACATTGCTTAAAAATAGAAAATAGTAAAGATTTAGAATTAACAAAACAGGAATTAAAAGAGAAAATAGGCTTTTAAGCTTGAGTAAACATAAAAAATATAGTATAATAGGCTTGGAATTTTATTGATTTTAGTGTCTGAGGTAAATATTATTAGAAAGAAATACCAATGTACATAAAATCAAATTACAATATATTTAAACAGATAGGAGATTTTTAAAGTGAACGTTTCAGATTTTTATTATGATTTACCAGAAGAATTAATAGCTCAAACACCAATAGAAAAAAGAGATGAATCAAGACTAATGGTTTTAAATAGAGCTAAACAAACTATAGAACATAAAACATTTAAAGATATAATAGATTATTTAGAACCAGGAGATTGTTTAGTAAGAAATAATACTAAAGTAATTCCAGCAAGATTATATGGTAAAAAATCAACAGGAGCCAAAATAGAATTTCTATTATTAAGCAGAATAGAAGGCGATATTTGGGAATGTATTGTAAGACCAGGACATAAGTTAAAACCTGGAACTGAAGTGGAATTTGGAGATGGAATATTAAAAGCAAAAGTATTAGATGTAATGGATGGTGGAACAAGAAAAGTAGAGTTTAAATATAAAGGAATTTTTAACGAAATTCTAGATCAAATTGGTTTAATGCCATTACCACCATATATTCATGAAGAATTAAAAGATAATGATAGATATCAAACAGTTTATGCAAAATATGATGGTTCAGCAGCAGCTCCTACAGCAGGATTACATTTTACTCCAGAGCTTTTTGAAAAAATAAGAGAAAAAGGAATAGAAGTTGCAAATGTAACATTACATGTAGGTATTGGAACATTTAGACCTGTAAAAGTAGAAAATGTAGAAGATCATCATATGCATTCAGAACATTTCTATATAAAACAAGAAGATGTAGATAAAATAAATAATGCTAAGAAAAATGGTAAAAGAGTTATAGCCGTAGGAACTACTTCTTGTAGAGTATTAGAAACAATAGCAGATGAAAATGGAATGGTAAAACCTACAGAAGGTGATACACAAATATTTATTTATCCAGGTTATAAATATAAATGCTTAGATGGATTAGTTACAAATTTTCATTTGCCAGAGTCAACATTAATAATGCTTGTATCTGCATTGGCAGGAAGAGATTACATTATGAAAGCATATAATGAAGCAGTAAAAGAAAGATATAGATTCTTTAGTTTTGGGGATGCAATGCTTATTTTATAAGATAGGAGAAAATTATGGTTATACATACCAAAAAGCAAGTTATAACAAAAACTATTCATAAAAAAATGGATTTGCCACAAAGTTTGCGAGATAAAATAGATGAATTTTGGAATGAGCAAGTAGCAAAAAATCCAAATTTATTTAATGGAAAAGTTTGGAATGTAACAAATATGGAAGAAACAGATAATAATATAATACTTACTATAGAACAAACAGATTATGCTCATTATTTATATGATGAAAGACACGGAATAGATGAAAAATATGCTTGTCATAATGTGGCAGGAGGAACTTATATAGTAACAAAAGATGGATATGGAGTTGTAGGAGAATTAGATGATACAACATCATATCCCAAAGTTTTGCAAGTTTCCGGTGGCGGAATAGACGAAAAGGAAGATCTGGTAAATGGAGAATTTGATCTAATAAAGACCGCTAAAAGAGAGTTAAAAGAAGAATTAAATTTAGAACTTGATAACAAAGAACAAATAGAAAAATATAATTTTGAATATATAGAAGTACCTGAAGGTAGAAGACATTCATATTGTGTAATATTAAAAGCCTATTCATTATTAACCAAAGATCAATTAGAGGAACATTTTAAGAAATATTATAAATATTTAGAAGAAACGGCTGGAGAGAAAGAATTTAAAAAATTACATTTTTTAAAACTAGGAAAAGCAGTAGAAGAACTTGATAAGCTAGATAATCCAAAAAGATTATATGTAAGACAACTCCTAGAAATAGAAGATAAAGGAGAGATATATTATGAATAAAAAAGAATTTGAAAATTATTTGGACGACTTAGGGCTTAACAAAAATGAATACTGTATAATAAGTGGAGGAAGTTTATTAATGCATAATCTAAAAGAAGAAACTGATGATGTTGATTTATATGTAACACAAAATGCATTTAATAAATTAAGCAAAAGATTTAATGTACATATAAGTGGAAAGCCATTTCCAAATCATTATACTGTAAATGAAAAAACAGAGGCTGTGTTAGTAAATAGTTTAGATAATGAAAAAATATATTACATAGATGGATATCCTTGCCATTCAATAATAGCTGATTATAATTGGTATAGGCAAAATGGAAGACCAAAAGATTTAGCAAGTGCAGATAAAATAGATAATATGTTTGAAAAAATAGCCAAAGAATATGATTGTAAAGCAGAGGAAGTTACCGAAAATGAAATTTGTAAATATATAAATAAGTAGGTGAGTATATGAAAATTAGAAAAGCAAGAAAAGAAGACATGAAAGCAGTTCAAGATTTAAGATATTTGCTTTGCGTATATGAAAAAGAAATAGGAGCTACTATTGGAGTAACAGACTGGGCTTATACAGAAGTTGGAGAAAAAGATTATAATTATTTTTTAAATAAACAATTTATATATGTTGCAGAAGATAATCAAAAAATTGTAGGATTTATAACAGGAGAAATTTTATCTAAAAAGGAATGGTATACTGTACAATTAGGAACAATAAATAATTTATTTGTACTAGAAGAATATAGAGGAAAAGGCATAGGTAAGAAATTAATGCAGACAATGATAGACGCTTTTAAGGAAAAAGGAATAAATAATTTTGAACTTTATGCTTTAAATAATAATGAAAATGCTTTAAAATTCTATGAAAAGTTAGGATTTAGAAAATACAATGTTCAAATGTTATATGAAGAAAACAAATAAAGGAGGAATTATGAAACCAGCAGTAACATATGAGTTAATACATAAATGTAAACAAACTGGAGCAAGAAGAGGTGTAATACACACTCCACATGGTGATATACAAACACCAGTATTTATGCCAGTAGGAACACAAGCTACAGTAAAAAGTATGACACCTGATGAATTAAAAAATGAAATAGATGCAAAAATTATATTATCAAATACATACCACTTATATTTAAGACCAGGCGAAGAAGTAATCCAAGAAGCAGGAGGACTACATAAATTTATGAATTGGGATAGAGCAATTTTAACAGATTGTGGAGGATTCCAAGTATTTAGTTTAAGTGCTTTAAGAAAAATAACAGAAGAGGGAGTAGAATTTAGATCTCATCTAGATGGAAGAAAAATAATGTTTACACCAGAAAGTGTTATGCATACAGAAAATATATTAGGTGCAGATATTATGATGGCTTTTGATGAATGTTGTCCATATCCATCAACATATGACTATACAAAAAGATCTATGGAAAGAACCACAAGATGGGCTAAAAGATCTAAAGAAGCACATGCACGACCAGAAGATCAAGCATTATTTGGAATTATACAAGGTGGGTTTTATAAAGATTTAAGAGAAAAATCTGCAAGAGATTTAATAAAATTAGATTTACCTGGATATGCAATAGGTGGAATCAGTGTAGGAGAACCTAAAGAAGAATTCTTAGATATTTTAAGATTTACAGCACCACTAATGCCAGAAGATAAACCAAGATATTTAATGGGAGTAGGAAGCCCAGATTATTTAATAGAAGCAGCAATGGCAGGAATTGATATGTGTGATTGTGTATTACCTACAAGAATTGCAAGAAATGGAACTGCAATGACATGGAATGGTAAAGTTGTAATAAGAAATGCAACATATGAGAAAGATTGGGGACCAATAGATAGCGAATGTGATTGTTATGCATGTAAAAATTATACAAGAGCATACATTCGTCACTTAATAAAAGCAAAAGAAATTTTAGGTGTTAGATTGCTTTCATTACATAATTTATATTTCTTGACTAAACTTATGGAAAGAGTTAGAATGGAAATAGAGAATGATAATTTAGGAAACTTTAAAAAAGAGTTTTTTAAAAAGTACGGATATGACACAAAAGAGTAAATTTAAGGGGGGCAAGATATGGATTTATTTGATAATGAAGAATTGTTCAAAGAAGAAAAAAAGAAAGTTAAGAAAAAAGGAATAATTATAATTTCATGTATTGTAGTTGCAATTTTGTTAATAATTGCAATAGTTGTAGCAATGTCATATATTCAAAGTATGCAATTAGGAATTTCTGTTGATGGAGTAAATGTTCCAATAGTAGAAGGACAAACTGTAATATATGACGAATCTAATAATATGTTTGTAAATATTAAAGAAGTTGCAGCAAAAGTACCTCAATATAGTTATATAAATGGAAAATATGGTGAAAATTCAGAAAATACAGAAGAAGGTGTGGTACAATGTCAAAATGAAGCAGTTCAATTTAGCATGAACTCAAATAGAATTGATAAAATCCTATTAAGTGATGATACAGAAAATACAGAATATGGTTATATGTATTTAACATATCCAATTAAATATCAAAATGGAATGTTATATGCATATGTTCAAGATTTAAAGACTTTGTTTAATGCAAAAGTTGAATATAATCAAGAAACTAACAAGGTTAAATTAACAAGTACAGAATCATTATATACTGCATATCAAAATGCAATTCAAAGTTTAGGCTATACCTCTGTAGATTCAACATTTGTAAATAAAAAAGCTTTAGCTTCAGATATGATTGTTGCTAAAAAAGATTCTGGAGGTTTTGGAATAATAAAACCTGACGGAACAGAAATAGCAGGTCCAAGATATACAAGTATTAAATATCTAGAAACAACAGAAGAGTTTTTAGTAGAAAGCAATGGAAAATATGGAATAATTAGTAATTTAGGACAAAGCAAAATTTCTATGAATTATGAAGATATAAAACTATTGGATAAAGATTCACAATTATATATAGTTAAGAATTCTGATAAATATGGAGTAATAAATAAAGATGGAGTAGAGGTATTATATATAGAATATGATCAAATTGGTGTTGATAAATCACAATATCCTAGTTTAAAAAACGAAAATCAATATTTATTCTATGATACAATAATACCTGTATATAGAGATGAAAAATGGGGCTTATACAATATAAGAGGTGAAGAAATATTACCAGTACAATATGATAGTATAGGATGTATTGTTTCTTCAAAACAAAATGCATCTGTGCAAAATGCAATATTATTAGATGATTATGAAGGTATAATAGTTGGAAAAGAGGTTTCAGAAACTAATAGTAATAAAAAATATGCTGTTTATAATCCACAAGGTGATCAATTAGTTGATTTCCAATTAGATAATATTTATTATCGTACAGAAAATGGTAAAGATGTATACTACTTAGAAAAAGATGGTCAAATCGGTTTACTTGATGAAGTATTTTCTCAAAATGGTATTAACAAAGTAGTTAAAAATATAGATTCTAATTTAAATAGTAATATAAATATAAATAATTCAGTAAGTGAATCTACACCAGTAGTTACAAATTAGTTATAAAAGAGATCCTCCTTTAATATAATATATTAGGAGGATTTTTTATGGAAGGAAGTATTTTTAAAGAAACGGGATTGGTTGTTATAAAAGGGGAATTGTTTTCTATCTTGATAAATACAATAGGACTTATTTTATTAGCATTACTGATGATATATTCAGCAATTGCAGAAACAGCAATACCAATATTAGTGATTGCAATAAATACTATATCAATTTTTATAGGAACATCTATTGCAACAATTAAATTACAGAAAAATGGAATCTTAAATGGTATATTAATTGGAATTATATACATAGTTATATATTTTATTATTTCTTTAGTTACAGGGAATATAAATACTTTAAATCCAAGATTAATATTGTTAGTTATATTAGGAATAATTGCAGGTGCTGTAGGAGGAATAATAGGAATAAATTTTCACAAAAATAATTAAAAAAAATTATTTTTTATGGAATATAAAAAACTATAATTTTACACAATAAAATTCAACTATTTATTAAAAAAATAGTTGAATTTTTTTATGTTTTAATATAGAATTTAACAAGATATTTATTGCGATTTAAACTAAGGAGGAGAAAAAGTGAATAAACAAGAAAAAATAAAAAAACAACAAAAAGCTAAAGAAATTTCAAAATTAAAAGGCGTAAGAGTTACACTAATAATATTAATTATAATTTTAATATCATTAGCCTCTTTTGTAGGAATATATGTAAAAGATAAAAATAAGATGTCAAACATTATTCCAGACTTTATTTTAGGTTCTGATGTTACAGGTAATAGAATAGTAGAATTAAATGTAATAACAGAAGATACAATTACTTTAAAAGATTCTGATGGAAATGAAATTGCTTCTGGAACAAGAGAAGAACTTGAAAATCAAGGTTATACAGAAGAAATAATCAAACAAAATAAATATGAAGAATCTTCAGAAAAAACTAATAAAGATGAGGTATTAAACGAAGAAAATTACGAAAAAGCTAAAAGAATAATAACAAATAGATTAAAAAATTCAAATGTTACAGATTATAAAGTTAGACAAAATAAAGAAAATGGAAATATGATTGTAGAACTTAAAGAAGATGAAAATACAGATGATGTAATATCATTATTATCAGAAGTTGGTAAGTTCGAAATGCAAGATTCTGATACAAAAGAAGTATTATTAAGCAACAAAGATGTTAAAGATGCTAGAGTATTATATACAAATACACAATCTGGTGTAAGTGTATATTTGGAAATAGCATTTAATGGAGAAGGCAAAGATAAATTAAGAGAATTATCTACAACATATACAAATAGTGTAGATGAAAATACTTCAAGTGAAGCAAACAATACTGTTTCAGAAAATGAAATAACAGAAGCAGATTTAGATGTAAATAATACAACTAATGAAACATCAAATACAACTACTGATGGAACTGCGGAAAATAAAAAAATTGATATGATTATAGACGGTACAACAATAGCTGCAGGACAACAATTCGAAGAAGAAAATGCAACAGGAAAATTAGATTTATTCATAGGAAGTGGTAGTGCAGTATCTGGAAATGACCAAAACAATCAACTTGAAAAATATATAAAACAAGCTCAAACAATTGCTTCATTAATAAGCAATGATGAAATGCCAATAAAATACTCAATAGATAGCAATAAATATATAGAATCACCAATAACAGAAAATACTATAAAATATGTGTTAATTTCATTAGCAGTTGTAGTTGCAATAATGTTTATAGTTTTAATAATTAAATTTAGAGTAAAAGGATTACTTGCTACAATTTCTAATATAGGTTTAGCAGGAGTAGTATTACTTATTTTAAGATTAACAAATGTAGAAATAGGAATTGGAGGAATAATCGGATTAGCACTAATTCAATTATTTAATTACATATTATTATTTATGTTATTAAAATCTATTAAGAATAAAAAAGATAATGACAAACCAATGAAAGATTCTGTTATAAAATTCTGTATGATGGCAATACCTGCATATATAATTTCTATTGTATTTGCATTTAGCTCATATATACCAATTTATAGCTTTGGAATGGTTGTATTTTGGGGAATTACATTAATAGTTATATATAATTTACTTATAACTAGATGGTTACTTATCGAAGCAGAAGAAAAATAATATGAGAGGGTGAAAAAATGAAAAAAGAAAAGACAAAATTATTAAAAAAGCTACTTTATGTTTTAATTGCAATTATTATCATTGCAGGAATTGCAGTTGGATGCACACTAAAGTTTAATTTTAGTTTGGCATATGATGATTCAAATAGAATAGAAGTATATTTAGGTAAAGATTATTCTAAAAGCGATATAGAAGCTATTGCAAAAGAAGCATTTGGAACAAATAATGTGTTAGTTCAAAAAATTGAATTTTTTAATGATTCTGTTGCAGTAACAGTAAGAGAACAAAATGATGAACAATTAGAAAATTTTGTTAATAAACTAAATGAAAAATACGAAACAGAATTAGAAAAAGACGATTTAACAATAGTAAAGATACCTCATTATAGAGGAAGAGATATAATGGACAGATATTTTGTACCAATATTAATTTCAGCTATTATAATTGTAGTATATGAATTAATAAGATACAGAAAAATAGGAAAAATAAAAGTGTTAGCAAGAGTACTTTTATGGCCATTAGTAATAGAGGCTGTATATTTAAGTTTAATAGCAATTACAAGATTGCCAATAAGTTATTATACATTACCTTTAGGAATAATATTAGCAGTAATAACATTAACAGTTGTTACATATAAAAATGAAAAAAGGTTAGTTGAATATAATAGAAAAAGAAAGAATGCATAAAGCATTCTTTCTTTTTTATATATAATTTATTTTTTAATTAATTTATAATAAGATTTTTTTCCTTTTTTTAGTATTGCATAACCTTCTGCAAAATCAGAATCTGATAATATATAATTGGTATCAGATACTTTTTCGTTATTTAATGTTATGCCTCCTTGATTTATTAATTGTCTTGCTTGTCCTTTAGAAGGAGCAAAACCAACTGTTATAATTGCATCCAATATTGATATATTATTATCAATTTCGGCTGAAGGCATATTTTCTATACTTCCTTGTCCTTCAAAAAGAGCATTTGATGCTTCTTCTGCTTTTTTAGCTTCTTCTTCACCATGAATTAATTTAGTGATTTCATATGCAGCTACTTTTTTAGCTTCATTTATTTTTTCATCTTTTAAACTAGATAATTCTTCAACTTTTTCCATAGGTAAAAATGTTAATAGGCTTAAGACATTTTTAACATCTGCATCATCTATATTTCTCCAATATTGGTAGAATTCATAAGGAGATGTTTTGTTGGCATCTAACCAAAGAGCTCCTTTTTCAGTTTTGCCCATTTTTTTACCTTCCTTAGTTGTTAAAAGCTTAAATGTTAAACCATATGAATCTGAATGACCTATTCTTCTAATTAAATCAACACCACCTAAAATATTTGACCATTGATCATTTCCGCCCATTTGTAATTTACAACCATATTTATCATGTAAATACAAGAAATCATAAGATTGCATTAACATATAACTTAATTCAAAAAATGTAAGTCCTCTTTCCATTCTTTGCTTATAACATTCAGCAGCAAGCATTTTGTTTATAGAGAAAAGTGATCCTATTTCTCTAGCAAAATTAATAAATTTTAAATCTAATAGCCAATCCGCATTGTTTACTATAATCGCAGCATTTTCGCCTTCAAAAGATAAAAATCTTGATATTTGTTTTTTAAAACATTCAACATTATGATCAATTTCTTCTCTAGACATCATTCTTCTCATATCCGTTTTACCAGAAGGATCGCCTATTGTTGCAGTTCCTCCACCAATTAAAATAATTGGTCTATGTCCAGCTTTTTGCATATGTGATGCAACCATTAAAGATATAAAGTGACCGACATGCAAACTATCAGCTGTAGGATCAAAACCTATATAAAAAGAAATTGATTTATTATTAAGAATATCTCTTATTTCATCTGGATGTGTTAATTGTTCAGTATAACCTCTTTGTGTTAAGATTTCGAAAATGTTGTTTGACACCTATATTCCTCCTTATAAATTTATATTTGTATTATTTTTTTCTTTTTCAACAGATTTCATAAAATCTTTATTATTCATAAATCTATTTATATTTGATTCCTCAATTCCTGTACCATTACTCATTTCACGTACTGTAGTTTCTTCTACAGAATTACATAAGAAACTTTTTAATTTAGACATTTCAAATAAATCTTTTGGAGCACAGTTTGGGCATATATCATCTTTTGAAGAGAAAAAACAACCGCAACGTATACATTTTTTGAAATTCATAATAAGACCTCCAATATTAATTAAATTTTTTCTAGGCCTATTTTATCACAAAATATGATAAAAACAAACTAAAAGTTTTAAAAAATACAAAATATATGTTGACAAAAATAAATCAATGTGAAATAATGATAACGGTTATCATTTAAGGGAGAGAAAATGGAAAGATATAGTAAGCAAAGAGAATTAATTTTAGATGTATTAAAAAGTAGAAAAGATCATCCAACTGCAGATATGTTATATAAAGAAATAGCACAAAAAATGCCAGGTATAGGCATTGCAACTGTATATAGAAATTTAGCAAGTCTGTATAAGTCTGGAAAAATCGAAAAAATAGAAACAATGCAAGGTGATCCAGATAGATTTGATGGTGATTTAAGACCACATATACATCTGCAATGTTCTAAATGTAATGAAATTTATGATATTTTTTTAGATGAAGAAGAAAATAAACAATTAAATGATAAACTAGCAGAATTAACAAAGCTTATTAATGCAGATTTTACATCTTCTAAGATAGTTTTAAAAGGAATATGTAAAAACTGTAAAAATAAAAATTAAAAAATAGGAGGAAATAAAATGAAAGCTTATGTATGTAAAGTATGTGGATATGTACACATTGGAGATGAAGCTCCAGAAAAATGCCCACAATGTGGAGCAGGAAAAGACAAATTTGAATTAAAAGATATGAGTGGAGATAAAGAATATGCTGATGAGCACAAAATTGGTGTAGCTCAAGGATTAGACGAAGTAGTAGTACAAGGATTAAGAGAAAACTTCCAAGGAGAATGTACAGAAGTTGGTATGTACTTAGCAATGAGTCGTCAAGCAGATAGAGAAGGATATCCTGAAATTGCAGAAGCATTCAAAAGATATGCTTTAGAAGAAGCAGAACATGCTGCAAAATTTGCAGAATTATTAGGAGAAGTTGTTCATGCTGATACAAAGAAAAACCTAGAATTAAGAGCAGCTGCAGAACAAGGTGCTTGTATGGGTAAAAAAGAAATTGCTACAAGAGCTAAAGAATTAGGATATGATGCTATACATGATACAGTTCATGAAATGGCTAAAGATGAAGCTCGTCATGGTAGAGGATTTGATGGATTATTAAAGAGATATTTTTTAGATAAATAGTCAAAAACAATTTAATCTAATAAATAAAGCGAATATGAGTTTTAATCTTATATTCGCTTTATTGCGTATTAATTGTGGAAAAAAGTAGATTGTAATAGTAAAATATTGTGGAAAAGAATGGTAGATTTATAAGTAATTTATTTACAAATAAAATTTAGATATGGTATAATTAATTAGAGCAAAATATG
>CALXVT010000042.1 GCA_944392175.1 uncultured Clostridia bacterium | reverse complement strand
ACAGATTGCTTCACAATCGCACGGCCATAGGTAACTTAACCTTGTTGTATACGTAAAAATCTTCGATTTTTCCTATACAATAAGAAAAGTGGCTTCGCCACATGTACAGATTGCTTCACAATCGCACGGCCATAGGTAACTTAACCTTGTTGTATACGTAAAAATCTTCGATTTTTCCTATATAATAAGAAAAAACAGTGCGAACGCCAATTCACACTGTTATAAGAATTATAACTCTGTCTTACTATATTTATACATACATTCCATATATGTACCTGCAAAAAATAGCATTGGTGACCATGTAATGTCTTTCCAATTTTTTGCCTCTAATAATACACCTGAAAAAAAAGCTAATATAAAATAAACACTGGCAGTTATAGTAATTATTTCAAGTATAGCTATTCCAAAATCAATTTTATTTTTCTTTTCTTTTTTAGTAACAAAGTCTATAATTTGAGCTTGTCCATTTTCATTTTGTAACAAGTATACTCTGATGGCAAAAATTATATTTGCAGAAAAGTTTGCCACTCCACATAGTATTGATATAATCATCCAATTTTCTTCTTTATTCCAAAGTTTTAATATTACTGCCGCTATAATAAAATTAAAAACTGCATAAGCAATCAACCGAGCTACATCCTTAAAAATTTCTTTCATCCTTCTTCCTCCTAAATTCTAGAATTCATTATTAGATTATAATTCTATAACCTTTAAAATTGTATAAGATTTTAAAAGGAATTTTAGCATAATAAATTCTATTTTTCAAGAGATACGCTTTTCTTGTATTATTTTTATAATTTCTTTTGCATTTTCTTTTGCTTCAGTACTTTCAAAAGCCAGTGCTTTTATTGGTATATGTACTTTTTTTCCATCCTTTAATACTAATCTTATTGTCGTTATTTTGCAACATATTAAACACATAGCTATTAATATAATATTTATTATAATATTTGCCATAATAATTCCATCCATTATTGTCATTATAATTACTATAATAGTAACAACTATTGTTGCAATAAATGGGCCTTTAAATATTGCTATAAAATTTCCATAACCTACTTTTTTTATGTCTGACATATTATATATACCATTTGCATCTTTTACTGGCTTTACAACTCTTTCGTAATTTTCTTCACAATTAACTTCTATATTTTTATCTGATAAATTAATTTTAGTATTACATATATATTTTCTTGGTCCTCTACCAGACAAATTTATTCTAAAATTATACTCATTATTCATTATTCATAGCCTCTTCAAAAATATTATAAAATTCTTTATTAGCTTTTTTTAGAGAAACTGGTCTCATATTAGAATTTGTAAAACAGTGTTTTGTATCTCCAGTTCCTAATAATTTTCCAGTTTCTTTATTTGTTATTTCATATTTCATTTTTAATTTTATACCATCAAATTCAGAAATATTTACATTAATAACTATTATATCTCCAAATCTTGCTGGATTTTTATACTTATAATTTACTTCTAAAACTGGAATCATTATTCCATTATCTTCTATTTTTTTATATGGCAAACCAATTTTATCTAATAAATATATTCTCGCTTCTTCCATATATCTTATATAATTTGAATGATGAACAACATTCATTCCATCTAATTCATAATAATTAATATTTCTTTCAAAGTTCATTATTTTCCTCCTTCGGGATTTAGGGACGGTCCTTTTTTCCCTCTTTTTCATTTTAATAATTTTTTTCAAAAAAGGGATTTTAGGACCGTCCTCATTTCCCTATACTAAATTCCAAAGCATTCCGTCGCTTATGTTTTTTGAATTATATCCTAGTACTTCTACTAAATTATATGCAAAAGGAAGAGCTGTTGCTGGCCCTCTACTTGTTATTAAATTTCCATCAACTTCTACTAAATTTTCTGTATAGTTTGCGTCTTTTAACATATCTTCAAATTCTTTTCCTGGATAAGAAGTTACATTTTTCCCCTTTTCTATTCCTGCTTTTGATAAAACTATTGCAGGAGATGCACAAATTGCACCAATATATTTGCTATTATTTTCGCTAAATTCTTGTAATGTTTTAATTAATAATTCATTCCCAGCTAGATTGTCTGCACCTGGTAATCCACCTGGTAAAACTATCATATCATAATCTTTTATACTCTCATCTATCACTTTATCTGCAACAATTTTAATATTGTGAGAACTTACTATTTCCCTTTCATTAACACTTATAATATCACAGGTAATGCCTGCTCTTCTCATAACATCTACAACCGTTAATGCTTCTATCTCTTCGCTTCCATTTGCAATCATTAAAGCAACTTTTTTCATATTATTACCTTCTTTCTTTTTTTTTAATATATCACATCTTTTAGAATTTTAACAATATTTTCTTTGGTGCAATTACTGTATAACTTTCCATTTATTTCAACATTCGGAGCAAATCCACATTTTTTAAAACAATTTTTTGTTTCCAATGTTAGTTTACCATCTTTACTTGTATGACCTTCTTCTACATTAAAATTCTTTTCTATTTCTTTTATTATATCTATTGAGCCCTTCTTTAAGCAATTTGGTCCCTTGCATACAACTATAATATTTTCTCCTTGTTTTTCTAGTTTTATATTCTTTTTATATTTTAAAAGTATCATTATTTCTTTTTTTGAAATTTCTAAATAATTAGATATTTCAGCAATATCTTCCTCGGATACAAATCCATTCATATCTTGTAACTCATCTAAAATAGGTTTCAAACTTTCTTTTGACTTATTATAGTTTTCAATAATCTCTTTATTTGTCATATTATTGACTTCCTTCCATATAAATATATTAGAGGTGTATTATGAATTTTCTTGCAAATTACATTAAAGGTATTTTTATAGGTGCTGGTGCCATAATCCCTGGTATAAGTAGTGGTGTGCTATGTGTAGTTTTCGGCATTTATGAAAAACTATTAAATAGTGTATTAAATTTTTTTAAGGATTGGAAAAATAATATAAAATTTCTTACTCCTTTTATTTTAGGTGGACTAACTGGAATTATAATATTTAGCAATATTATTCTATTTTTATTTGAAAGATATCCGGAAATTACATCATTTACTTTTATTGGTCTTATATTAGGATGTATTCCTTCAATTTTTAAAATAAGTAATTCAAAAGAAAAATTCAAATTACGTTATATTTTGTTTTTCATAATATCATTTGTTATCGCTATACTGCTAATCATATTAGAAAACAAACTATCTAGCAATATTGGAATATATTATGGTGATAATTATAGTTTTGAATTTTTATTACTTTCTGGATTTTTGATGAGCATTGGTGTAGTAGTTCCAGGAGTTAGCAGTACAATTATTGTAATGTTACTAGGTGTTTATGAAACATATCTTTATGCAGTTTCTATTGTTAATTTTAGAATTTTATTACCTATGGGAATAGGTTTGCTAATTGGTGGATTTTTATGTATGAAGTTAATACAATTCTTACTTAATAAATATCATTCACAAACTTATTATTCTATATTAGGTTTTGTTATAGGTTCAATTTTTATTTTAGTACCTAATATCGGATTTAATACAACAGGTATATTATCAATATTATTTTGCTTGATTGGAATAATAGTTTCTTCATCTTTTTCGGAAAAATAATGTCTTTCATTATATAAAAAATTTATCTTGTTATATATTATAAACAAAAAAGGGATTTTAGGACCGTCCCTAAATCCCTATCTTCCTGTATCTACATCACTATTATCAACTTGAGAATTGCCTTCTGGTAAAGCTCTTACTTCGTTTTCCATCATTTTTAATACTCTTCTACCTAAAAATGGAATCTTACCTATTTTATGTACTACAAATTTTTTTAATCTTCCATGTGTTTCATATAATTTATCATACTTTTGTTGTAGACCTTCATTTTCTTCTTGTAGTTTTTTTATTTCTTCTTGATGCTGATCATGTAATTCTCTTGTTGTATTTGCTAGTATCTCTTCTACCTCTTTTTCAGAATACTCTCCACTGTTCTCATTTTTAGCTTTAGCTTCTGCAACTTCTTTTTCAAAGTCCATAGTATATATTAACGCCTCTATAAATTGATTTGGTTTCTCTTCTTTGCTAAATTCTGCCAATAAATCTTTATATAAAGTTTGTCTCTTTCCATATAATGTTATAGAAATATCGTCTTCATATGTATGTATATTAACTACTGTTTCTGTGTTAGAAGACACCTGTTCCATTCTAGAAATATTAACTATATCACTTTTTGGAAAAGTTACATATAAATATGCATTCTCCTTTTCCCCCGCACAAGCATTTGTTCTAATTTGTTGTGACCATAATTGTTTTAATAGCTCTTCTAAATCTGGCTCTCCTTCCGCAAAAGTATGGGCTAGTTTTGCTTGTTCTTCTGAATTTAAACTTAATATATATTCTGGCTTAATATTATAAAACTTTCCTAAATTTCCCGTTATTTTTTTATTTAACAAACCTTCTAGAACATCAAAACTTTCTTGTTCTTCCAACAAATCATGAACTTTATTTGTTCGTATTAAAACATCTTGCAATTTACTTATTGTTTGTTCATCGAAAATTTCTTCTAAGTCTTTTCCACCTATTAAATCAATTAATTCGCTTCGATCTTCTTTTCCTTCTTGTATTTTTTTTACTTCAGCTAATATTTTTTCTTTATCTAGACTAAACATACTATCACCTTATCTTTAGTTTATTTTTTTCTATAGGGATTTTAGTACCGTCCACATTTCCCTATTTTTTTCTTCTTAATACCCAACCTTCTTTTACTTCTATTGGTAATTTCATTTTTACTTTTTGGTCTTTTACTCCTGGATTTATTGTTTCTATTTCTTCGTCTGTTTCATAATCCCATAATTTTTCTATAGTAAATTTTTCTACTTGTATTTCTCCTGGAATTATTATTTCCATCTCATCTCCAACAGATAATTTATTTTTTATTTCTACTGATGTTTTTCCATCTACTGTTTCTACTACTTTTCCACCAAACTCAAAATGTGGATTATATTGTTTACCTTCATATTCTTGGAAATCTTTATTATTTCTGTCATTAAAGTAAAATGTTGTTAATCCCCTTGTTTTAGTTTTTTCAAGTTCTTGCATATATTTTTCTGCATTATAATTTTTAGGATCTTTTACATAATCATCTATTGCTGTTCTATATGTATTTACTATTGTAGCTAAATAATATTCTGTTTTTAATCTTCCCTCTATTTTAAGACTATCAAGTCCCATGTCTACAATTTCTGGAATTTCATGTATTAAGCACAAATCTTTAGATGAAAATATATATGTTCCCTTTTCATCTGTTTCTACAGGCATTAAATTTCCTGGATTATTTGCCTCTTCTACATAAAGATTATATGCCCATCTACAGCTTTGTGCACAATCTCCTAAGTTTGCACTTCTACAAGCCAAAAAATCACTTAAGAAACATCTTCCTGAATAACCAAAACATATTGCACCATGTGCAAACATCTCTACTTCTAAATCCTCTGGTTTGTTTTTCATAATATATTTAATTTGTTCTTTATTTAATTCTCTTGCTAAAATTACTCTTTTTGCACCATTTTTATACCAAAATTTTGCTGTTTCTAAACTTACTACATTTGCTTGTGTACTTATATGTATATCAACATTTGGTGCATATTCCTTTACTGTTTCAACAACTCCACCATCTGCTACTATTATTCCATCTGCTTTCATATCTTGTAACATTTTAGCTTGTTTTCTTATTTCTTCATAATTTGTATCCCATGCAAAAATATTTAATGCTACATGTACTCTTTTTCCTATACTATGTGCATATTCAATTGTTTTTGCTAATGCATTGTCATCCATCTCTGCTCTTGTTCTTAAAGATAGTGATGATGTCCCACAATATACAGCATCTGCTCCATATCTAAATGCTGTTTTTGCCTTTTCGTATGAACCTGCTGGTGCTAATAATTCTGGCTTTTTCATTATATTCCTCCTATTACTTTCTTTTCATTTTATTTAATATTTCTTTTTCTTCTTTACTTACTCTATATGATTCTCTTAATTTTTGCAATGTTTTATTATATGTAAATTTATTTAGATTACATTTTTTTAAATATTCCATAGTTTGTTTTGGAAATTTAATATACATTTCTGCAACAAGCCATGCAACTCCCATTTCGACATAATATTCTTCATTTTTTATATTATCTATTACTTTAAATATTTTATCAATATATTCTTCTTTTACATAATAATCTAATAGCATTACAACTGCAAATCTAATTTCATATTCTTTTTTAGATTTAAAATATTTGCTTATTATTTCCCAAAAAAATTCAAGATTTTTATTTGCATCTTTTAAATCAGTACAAAAACTATCACATACTGCCCAAGAATTTATTTTTGGCACAAAATTAATTATATATTCTTTCTTTTTTTCTAAATCAATTTTTAAATTTGCAATTACTAAAGCCTCTAACATTAATTCTTCCAAATATTTTTCCTGCGGATTCTTTAAATATTCTTCAGGATCATCTTTTACTATTTCTTTTGCTAGCTTTCTTATTTTTGGGATTCTAACTCCAAGTACTTCTATATCTACTCCTGGGCATAAGTCTGTACTAAATTCTTTATATTTTGCATCACTTAATTCTATTAATTTATTTCTAATTTCTTCATTATTCATTTTTTACTCCAATTCGAAAAAGTCTTTTAATATGCCTTTATGTACATTATTTGAAAAAACTTCTCTTATAATTAAGAATATTATTGGGCCTAATAATAAACCAATTACACCAAATAATTTAAATCCTGTATACATTCCAAGTAATGTGAATATTGGATGCATTCCCATTTGTTTGCTTACAAATTTTGGCTCTAAAAATTGTTTTATAATAGACCATGCAAGCCATAAAACAAATATTGCAATTCCTGCTGGAGCGTTACCTTGAATTATTAATATAATAGCCCATGGAACCATTATAAATCCTGCTCCAAATAATGGTAATAAATCTACAAATCCTATTAGTATTGCCATTATTGCAACATATTCTATATTAAATCCACATAAATTAAGAATATTTAATCCAATTGTTACTAGAATAAAACATAACAATGATAATTTAGCTTCTGCTTTTATGTAATTCCATATTATTTTTAATGATTTAACAATTATTTCATTTGCCTTTTGTAGCCATTTTTTTGGTATTTGATTTTTTAATAATTTTTTTACGTAATCTCTATCAAAACACATAAAAATAATTGCAAGAATTGTTATTACTGTATATGTAATTATTGCTGGTAATTGTCCTGCAAAATTAATTATTCCTGTTGCAAAACTGTATACAATATTTTTTACAACTTCTACTATACTACCTAAAGAATCTTGTACTGCTGAAATCCAATCTTGTGGTATTACCAAATTTCCATTTGAAAAACTATTTATAATTCCTAATCCCCAATTATATACATCATCCATTGAAGAATTTAAATTATTAAGTAGAACTTTTGATTCTGATATAATTGCAGAAATTAAAATTGCAAGCAATGAGCCAATTATTAATATAACAAGTATTAATGAGATACTTGCTGATGTCTTTCTTTTTAACTTACATTTATTCATAAAAAATTTAATAAGTGGTTCTATCATTGTAGCAATTAAAAACGCAATTATAAAAGGAACATAAAACATCGCAAGTTTATATGCAAGAAATAACAAAATTAAAGTAAATACAAGTACAACTGTTTTAAATAAAATTCTTGAATAATATCTTCTTTTTTCATTATCCATATTACTTATTTCCTTCCTCTAATGCTTTATTTAATATATATTTTAATCTTTTGTCTTGTTTAGTTAAATATAAATATCCAATTAATCCTTCAAATGCTGTTGCATATGCATATTCTGCAGGAGTGGCATTTTTTGCAATATGATGATTTTGTGTGTTTCTAGCTCTTCTTACTATATTTTTTTCTTCCTCTGTTAATTCATCTTCTATTGCTTTTAAAATTTTCGCTTGTCCTGCTGCCTTAACAAATTTGATTGCATTAACATGTAATTTGTGCACTTTTTCATTTGAATTATTTACTAAATTTGTTCTTATAAATAATTCATAAACACTATCTCCAACATATGCCCAAACAAGAGGATTTAAAAGATTAACATTTTGTTTTTCTCTTTTTCTTTCTATTAATTCTTCCATTTATAGCTCCTTATCTATCCCATCCGTCATTCATTTCTGTTCTAGTTCTTATATATGGTTCATAAGATATATATTCTTTACCTTCATCTTTAATCCAATATCCAAATCTACCAACCAATTTTATTGGCTCTTCTAGTGGTTTAAAATCAAGATCTTTTGTTTTAACCGCCTTAGCTCCATTTGCTAGTGATGCAGTAATATGTGGTACCTTTAATTCTGATGGATTTTGCTCTTCATAATTTATGTAATATTTTCTTAATTCAGCAGGAAGTTCAATTTCAAACCCACTATTATTTCCATCGTTAGCATATCCTATAAGATATACTTCAAAGTTTTTTCCAACGATATCATCAAATATTTCGTTTTCTGATGGATGATATTTAAAAGTACAATGTAATTCATCATTAACATTTTCTAACTGATTTGTTTCTAATGAATGTATTAATTTAACCATTTCTTCTCCAAAGAAAAGACCTTCATAACTTAACATTTTTTGTTTCCTCCTAAAATACTTTTATTTTACTTTTTCTAATGTAATTCTTCCTAATTTACCACTTCTAAAATCTTCTAATATTATATTTGCAGTTTTTGTATCATCAATATTTCCACCTGATACAACTGCTCCACGTATTTTTCCAATTTTTAGCATTATATCATAAATAATTTCATTTTCTGGTCTATTTTGATTTTCTAATGATTCTAATATTTCTTCTTTGTTTAAATTATATCTTTTAACTAATTTATCAATTTCATTTTCTAACATATATTTTAGAAAATAAAATGCTACTTCTGTTTTTTCCAATATATCATCTTTTATTGTTCCTGTATATGCTAAATTTAGTGCAACTTCTTCACTTTCAAATTTAGGCCATAATACTCCTGGAGTATCCAATAATTCTATACTGTTACTAATTTTTATCCATTGTTTTTTTCTTGTAACACCTGGTCTGTTTCCAACTTCTAAAGAATTTTTATTGGCTAATCTATTTATAAAAGAAGATTTTCCTACATTTGGTATTCCTAATATCATTATTCTAATTTTTCTACCAATTCTTCCTTTTTCTTCTCTTTTATTTAATTCTTCTTCCATTATTTCTTCTGCTTTTTTTATTACATCTTTTATTCCTTTTCCAGAATTTGCATCTGTAATTACTGCTGGAATATTTTGTGTTTTAAAATATTCTGACCATTTTATTGTCTCTTTTTCATCTGCTAAATCGCTTTTATTTAATACAATTATTCTTTTTTTATCTTTTACTATTGTATTTATATCTGGATTTCTACTAGATATAGGTATTCTACTATCTAATAGTTCCACTACTACATCTATTAATTTTAAATCTTCTTGAATTTGTCTTTTTGTTTTGGCCATATGGCCTGGATACCAGTTAATGTTCACTTTTATCACTTCCTTAATTATAAATATACTTTAATTTCTCTTTTTATAATAATTTAATCAGTAATTACAAATTTTTGATTATTTTCACAAATTTTTTCAATATTTCCATTTTTTATTAAATAAGTCTCACCATATATTGTTGCAATATTATCATCGCCTATAAATACATGACTTCCATTACATTGTCCATATATTGCCCTATTATATGATTCATCAACAATTGCTTTTCTTTGATACTTTTCGTTTTCATTAAAGTTTGAAGCATTATAAACAAAATGTGGTTCAATATTTATGCTCGTTAAACCTAAACCTTCAAAAAATATAGGTTCTGATTTTTCTAATTCTTCTGGGCTATTAAAACAATATTCTGCCATATTAATTGCGCCTGCACTTTCTCCCATCACAATTCCAGTATATGTAGATAATAATAACTTTAAATCCATTTTTTCAAACAATAAATGCTGATTGTAAGTATCACCACCACACAAGAAAACTAAATCGGCATTTTTGATATATTCTTTTGCTTTATTAGCTTTTGTTCCGTCCAATATATAATATTCTTCAAATGTAATACCGACCATTTTCATACTATTAAAAATAATTTTAGAATAACTTTCAACTGAATCTGGTGTACTATTAATATCGGAAGCTACATATACTATTTTTTTCTTTCTTTTTAAAGCATTTTTTAATTGATCTACTAACCCATTTTCATTGCTCATCGGATGAGTTATTTTTACTCCATCTTTTTTTTCATAATTTTTAATATCACTTGCAAGTATTCTTATCATATCTAACCTCTTATTCGCTATTTTTTGTTGGAATGTTGACATTTTCTCCTAAATAAAATTTATCCATAATAAAAATATATTTTTTCCATATTATAACTACTTTTTATTATCTATTATTTGATAATTAAACTCTTCATCATTTTCTATAATTAAATCAAATTCATTTTCATGGCTTAATACATTTACTCTGTATTGACTGCTTCTTTCTTCACTATATAATTCTATTGGATCTCTATTTAGTTGTTCAGTTCTATTTTTTCTCCTTTGTGCCTCATTTTCTTGATTGCATTTTAAAAATATTGTTAAAGATTTATGTGTATCTTTTTCCAAAAATACTGTTCCTACGCCTTCAATTATAGTTAAAAAATAATTTGATTTTAATTGTCTTATATTATTTTTTTCTTTATATCTTTTAGGAAAATAGAAACAATCTATACCATGGTCTATATTATAAATAATTTCATAAACATTTTTCCAAAAGTATGATTCATAATTAGAAGATGTATATCTTCCCGTATATTCAACTTCATTTTCAGTCCATTTACTTATACCATTTTTTCTTAATGTAGTATTTACTAAAAAATCATCTGTTGAAATCAAATTTACATTTCCATAATTTAGTGCTTCTTCTTGAATTTTCTTACTTAGTGTAGTTTTTCCGCTACACCCATTTCCACATATATATACTTTGTTTAAATTATTCTTTTTACAAATATCTATTATATTTTTGGTAATTTCCTCTATTTTCATAAGATATAAAATCTCCTTATTTTAAGTTTTTTTGTCAGTTCTATTACGAAGTAATCTATACATGTAGCCTTATTCTTTTCTTATAATTTGGTTATCATCTGTTATTTTTCCATAATAATAGTCATATTCCCAAGGTTCATAATTTTTAGGAATCTTTTGTCCAAATATATTTTCATTTTACCTAAATTACAATCTTCTTTTTCGAAAATTTCTTGCTTCATCTTTTGTTTCATATTTATACTCCATAATCTATACCTCATCTTATTTTAGTATATTTTTTCGCTATCTTTCGCGATAATATTATATTCTATTTTACATAAAAAAGCAAGCTATCTTATTTATAGCTTGCTTTTTTCCTCCTTATTCTTATACTATATTTTTAATTTGGTTTTCTTTTATATATTTATCTATTATTTCTTGCATTTTTTCCAAGTTTTCTCCACAAAAATAAATTCTATCTATTTTTCCAAATGCATAATCATATACAGAACAATATACATATTCATTCTTCATTTTTTCTTTTAACTCTTTATATACTTTACTTGCTTTATCTTTACTTAAATCATCGACTTTTAATTCAACTACTTCCAAATCTTCATATTCTTTTACAACGTTTCCATCTACTTCTAAATAACTACCTTTAGGTAATTTATAAGCATCAATCATATTTTCTAGTTCTTCTAAATCTGACTCTGCTACTTCAAATTCTATGTCTGTTGCATATGGCATTCCGTCCTCATCAATAGGAAATCCATCACCTGTTATCATTCCAATTTCCTTTTCATCCATATATTCTTGCATTGGAATTTCAAAATATTCTTCTAAATCATTAATATTTAATGGCAAATTTATTCGTAAAGAAATATAAGGATATTCTTCATATTCGTTATTTATTCCTAATTCTTCTAAATATGAACCTTCTTCCATTGTTGTTAAAGCATCTTCTATTAATTCGTTATTAGAATTTAATTTATCTATCGCAATAAGATTATTTTTTTGAATAGAATAAACAAACATACCAATTAATGACACTATTACTAATAATGCTATTATTAAAATTATTTCTAATACTTTTTTCTTTTTCATATTACATTTTCCCTTTTTATAAATAAAACTTCAAAAGCAGGCTAGTTTAATTTTAGCCTGCTAAATGTATATTTATAAAGTTCTATAATTATTTTTATCTGCTCTTTCATCCAATTTTCTATCATATTCTTTGTTTTTATAGAACCAATCTGTTTTCTTATCTGTTGGATGTGCTGCTCTGTTTTTATCTACTAATATATTTAAGAATGCAAATAATGAAACTACAATACCTAATGTTGATGCAATAACTGTATCAAATGTATATATACTTGCACCTTCTCCAGATGCTATTTGCATTATTGCTCCAAATAATTGTGGACCATAATATGCTGCATAAACCATAAAATATATCAATCCACCAACTAAATTTCTTTTAAATACACAAATTAAAAATACTAAAGTTAAAAATAGTAGTACAACCTCCATTGTAAAATCTTGTATAGGAAATCCCGAATCTTTTCCTACTGCTTCCATATATGTAATTACTAATCTAAATCCCCAAAAGATTATACCAAATAAAAATGATAGCATTGAACTTAATTGTTTCATACTTTTCCTCCTTATTTTATCTTAAGTTAAATAACATTATTACCATACCTATGCAAAACAAAATTGCACCTATAATTTTTAAAGTTATAGCTCCTGAATTTTGGTCACCTATACCAAATCTTTCTCTTACGATTCTTCTTGCATTATATATTATTAGTACTGCACCTAGTGATATTAACGCTCCTATAATTGATAATATAATATTCACATTCATATTTAACATCCTTTTCTTTTATACTATATTTTTATTGTATTTATTTTTTTTATAAAAGTCAATATGTTATCATAAGATTTTTATAGAATAGAAATAAGCTAATAGCATTGCTACTAGCTTATTTCTATTAATTAATTTGACCCATATACGGCTTTAATCTGACATAAACTTTTCCAATTCTTCCAGACTTGAAAAAGCAGTCTTAATGCTTTCGATAATTTCTCCCTTTTTTTGTAGAAAATTATCGTGAACATCATCTGCCATTTTTCGTGCAACTATATTAATCGCATCTTTTGCTGTTTTTCCTCTTGCAATTTCATAGCAGACATTCGATATGTTCCTTTTGTTTTTGACACTTACATTAAGCTTTTTCACTTTCTCTGTGGAAAGTTCATAAGCATCAGTCTTCTTTTGAAGCTCCACTGCTTCCGCAATAGTTTCTTCTAAAGTTTCTTTCCGGTTTTCATCAGTGTCATTTTTTCTGCTTCTCCTCATAACAAGCTCATAAATTTCTTCAAGAGCTTCTTCATAAGAAACGTCAAAAATGAACTTACTAGCAGCCCATTTAACTTTTTCTTCTGTAGTCATATCATTGCCTTCCTCGAAAGTCTTGTAAAGCACATCTCTAAAAAGGCTATAGCCTACGGTTGAAGAAACTGATGTTTCGAACAATCTCCTCATAATAATATTCGCTTTTTCAAACCGAATATTTTTTGTTTTTTGTTCCTTTTCTTTTGTGTCCTTTCTCACCATATTTCTGGCTCCTTTCTTCTTTCGCGTCCTCTTATATTTTCTTGAGGTTTATTGTTATTAGTTACACTTTGTATTATATCATATTAACATAATGTTGTAAAATTAAATTTGTCGTTTTTTTTTCGATCTTATTCGACATTTATAAATTATTAAATTTCTACTCTATCTTTAAACTTCTCATTAATTAATTGTTTTAATTCTTTGTTTTTTGGTAATTCTAATTTCGGATCTTCTTCCATAATTTTAATTGCCAATGCTTGAACTTGTTTTAAAACTGGCATATCCTCAAAAAGATTTGCAATTTTAAATTCTGGAAGACCATGTTGCTTAGTTCCAAAGAATTCTCCACTTCCACGAAGTTCTAAATCTTTTTCGGAAATTATAAATCCATCATTCGTATCTGTCATAACTTTCATTCTTTTTCTTATTACATCTGATTTTCCTTGATATATTAATATACAATATGATTGATATTCTCCTCTTCCAACTCTTCCTCTTAATTGATGTAATTGTGCTAAACCAAATCTTTCTGCATTTTCTACAACCATTATACTTGCATTTGGAACATTTACACCAACTTCAATTACAGTAGTAGAAATTAAAATATCAATATCTCCATTTTTAAATCTTTCCATTATTTCGTCTTTTTCTTTATTTTTCATCTTGCCATGTAAATATTCTACATTGTAATCTTTAAACACTTCATTTTTGTATTTTTCAGCTAGGGCTGTAACAGATTTTAAATTCATTTCTTCATTTTCTTCTACTAATGGACATACTATATATGCTTGTCTTCCTTCATCAATTTGTTTCTTTATAAAATTATTTACTCTTTCTTCTAAGGCTTTTGTAACTGCAAACGTATCAATTTTCTTTCTATTTGGTGGTAATTCATCTATTATAGAAATATCCAAATCTCCATATAAAATTAAAGCTAATGTTCTTGGAATAGGAGTTGCTGTCATTACTAACACATCCGGATTTTTCCCTTTTTCCACAATTGTTGTACGTTGTTTTACTCCAAATCTATGTTGCTCATCAGTTACTACAAATCCTAAATTTTTAAATACAACATTTTCTTCTAATAATGCATGAGTACCAATTAAAATATCTATTTCTCCATTTTTTAATTTTTCTAAAATTTCTTCTTTTTTCTTTTTAGTTATACTTGAAATTAACAATTCACATCTAATTCCAAATTGATCTAATATTTCTTTAAAACTTTCTAAATGCTGACTTGCAAGGATTGCTGTTGGTGCCATAATTGCAACTTGGTATCCACATTTTACAGCTTTATATGAAGCAATTATCGATACAGCTGTTTTTCCAGAACCAACATCTCCTTGAAGTAATCTATTCATATTTTTATTACTTTCCATGTCCTTATCTATTTCTTCTAAAACTCTTAATTGTGCTTTAGTTAACTTAAATGGAAGAACATTTATTACATCCGACATTTTTACATTTTTATCAAAACTTATTCCATTTGTGTCTGCTTCGTATTTATTTTTTAAATTTAATAATGCTAATTGCATCCCTAGTAATTCTTCAAATACCAATCTTTTTCTAGCTTTTTCAAATTCATCAAAATTTTCTGGAAAATGAATTTTATTTATTGCTTCATTTATCTCTAATAATTTATATTCTTTTCTTATATATTCTGGTAATGTTTCTTTTAAGCTATTATTAACTAGTTTTAAAGCATTTTCTATTATTCCTCTTAATACATTTTGAGATAAATTATATGTTAAAGGATATATTGGAATTATTTTTCCTGTGTTTTTTGTTTTATTCTGATCATCAAAAACGGGTGACATCATTTCTACTCTATTTTGAATTCTTTTTATTTTTCCAAAGAAATGATATATTTCTCCTACTCTAAATCTATTTTTTAAATAGCTTTGATTATACCATGTAATTACACATCTTCCAGTCTCATCCTCAACTATTAATTTATATATAGTCATTTTCCTATTTCTAACTCTCATCTCTGACATTTTTGCAACTGGAATCGCCTCAATCAAAACCTCTTCACCGTCTATTGCATCTGCTATTTTTACAGGTTTATTTCTATCTTCATAATCTCTTGGATAATATGTAATTAAATCTTTTAAATTAAATATATTTAAATTATTTAATAATTTTACTCTATTAGGTCCAACACCTTTAATATATTGGATTTCTCTATCTAGTTCTGCCATTTTCTCCTCCTTATTATGTGGTAATTATATACTATTTTTTATAAATGGTAAAATTAAGTGACGCACTTTGAAATAAAAATAGACACATATAATTACAAATGCTACAATGTGATTG
>CALXVT010000041.1 GCA_944392175.1 uncultured Clostridia bacterium | reverse complement strand
CGCCTTTTAGGTGGTTAGCAAGCAATTCCCCTTCTAGGGGATGAGCAAACCACCCGTTCACGGGTGGTTATGATTAGTGGGTATAGTAAAATAGGACAAAATGTGATAAAATAATTAAATAATCAAAAGATGAATGGGTGAAAATATGATTTTTATTAATATTTGTTTAATAATATTTGCAATAATAGGTTTGCTTTTAATATATTCTGGAATATCTGGAATATTGATGGATATTACTAGAAAAAGAAAGATAAGAAAAAGAAGATTTGTAATACTAATATTAGGAATATTAGTAGATTTATTATGTTTTTTGGGAAAAGAGAATATTTTTATAGAATATTTATCAATATTTTTTGCAATAAGTTTTGTAATCTTTTTAATTGCAGATATAGGAATAAACTTTGTAAAACATAAAAAAGAATATAATGCATTAATAGTTCTTGGCGGAATTTTAAGACATGGACATCAGTTAAGTGATGCAGTAAAAAGAAGACTTGATTCAGCAATAAAAGTATATAAAAAGCAAAACAAAAAGCCTAAAATTATTGTATCTGGTGGAATGATTCGTAAACAAGAACTAACAGAAGCAGAAGCAATGAAAAAATATTTGGTAGAAAAAGGAATAAATGAATCAGATATAATAGAAGAAGGAAAGTCTAAAAATACACTTGAAAATTTTAAGTTTTCAAAGGAGATATTAGACAATTTAAAAATAAAAGAAAATATTGCATTTGTAAGTAATAATTTTCATATTTTAAGATCAAAAATATATTCTAGAAAAGTTGGAATGAAAGCAAATGGAATTTCTGCAAAAACTCGATGGTATTATTATTTTGATGCTTTAATGAATGAATATTTAGCTTTAATAGTTTTATACAAATGGATTTTTATAATTTATTTAATACTAGAAGTAATTTTAATAATATTAATTTAATGGAGGATGAGATGAAAAAGTATGGCTTTTTTGGAGGAGCATTTAATCCACCAACTATTGCTCATGAAAAACTAGCAATAGAAATAGCAGAAAAATATAATTTGGATAAAGTGTTTTTTGTACCAGTAGGAAATTTATATAAAAAGCAAGATTTAGCAGATGAAAATAAAAGGTTTAAAATGTTAAAATTAATTTCTAATGATAAAGTAGATGTTTTACCAATAGAATTAAACTTAAATAAAAATTTAAATACTGCTGAAGCATTAGAACTTATAAATAATAATTATCAGGACGCAGAGAGATACTTTATCATGGGAGGAGACAATATAGAAAAATTGCCTACATGGCAAAATCCAGAAAAGTGTTTAAATGGAAATAAATTTATTGCTATAGAAAGAGGGAAGAATTTAGATAAAGTAATACAAAGTGATGATTTACTAAAAAAATATTCTTCAAATATATTTACTTTTAAGAATGATAATTTATCAACATATAATTCTACAGAAGTAAGAAATGCCATAAAAAAAGGAAATGAAGAAGTAATTGATAAAATGCTAAATAAGAAAGTATATTCATATATAAAAATAGAAAATTTATACAAATAAGGTGGGAATTAGTTTGAAAATATTATTAGTAATGGATCAATACGAAAATGCCAATAATGGTACTACTATTTCTGCGAGGCGTTTTGCAGAAGGATTACGAAAAAGAGGACATGAAGTAAAAATATTAACAACGGGAACTGAAGGAGAAGATAAATTTATAGTAAAAACATTAAGATTACCAATAGGAATTTCTAAAATAATAAAGTCACAAGGAATGAGTTTTGCAATTCCTAATAAAGATAAAATAAAAGAAGCTTTGCAAGATGTTGATATTGTACATTTTTATATGCCATTTTGGCTATCAAGAGCAACACTTAAGATGGTAGAAGAACTTAAGATTCCACATACATCTGCATTTCACGTTCAACCAGAAAATATAACATATACAATAAAACTTGGTAAAAATGATTTTGTTAATAAAAAAATATATAGTGAATTTAGAGATGATTTCTTTAATAAATTTAGACATATACATTGCCCAAGCCAGTTTATTGCTGATGAACTAAAAGCAAATGGCTATACAGCTAAATTACATGTAATATCTAATGGTATAGAAGATAAATTTAAGTATATGCCAAAAGAACCACATGATAAAATTTATATAACAATGGTTGGAAGATTATCAGGAGAAAAACGCCAAGATTTATTATTTGAGGCAATAAAAAAATCAAAATATGAAAAAGACATACAGCTTATTTTAGCAGGTAAAGGACCTAAATATAAACAATACGTAAAATTGGGAGAAAATCTTACAAATAAGCCAATAATAAAATTTGTAGGTGAAAAAGAACTAATGAAAATTTTGCAAAAAACAGATTTATATGTACATACATCTGATGCAGAAATAGAAGCAATATCTTGCCTAGAGGCGGTTGCTTGTGGAAATGTGCCAATAATTGCAAATAGCAATAAATCTGCAACGCCACAATTTGCTTTAGATGAAAGAAGTTTATTTGAAGCTGGAAATAGTGATGATTTAGCAAAGAAAATTGATATGTGGCTTGAAGATGAAGAAGAATTAGAAAGAATGAGGAAAGTTTATAGCGAAAGTGCTGAAAAATATAGAATAGAAAAAAGTATGGAGAAAATTGAGGAGATGTTTAAAGATGAAATTAAAGAATATAGTATTTAATTTTATATCAAATACTGTATATTATTTAATTGGCTGGCCAATACTTACTGTTATAAACAAAATATTTTTAGGATATAAAATTATAGGAAAGGAAAATTTAAAAAAGGTACAAGGCGGAAAAGTAACTATATCAAACCATATGCATTATTTAGACTGCACAATGAATGGATTGATGAATTTTCCAAATTTCGTACATTTTGTAACATTGGAATCTAATTTTAAAATTCCAGTTGCGGGTTTTTTAATTAAATTATTAAAAGCAATTCCTATACCAACTGATAAATCTAAGAAAAAGCATTTTTATGAATATGTTTCTCAATTATTGCAAGAAGGAGAAACAGTACATATTTATCCAGAAGGAGAGCTTAAAGTATATAATCAAAACTTAATGGATTTTAAAAAAGGTGCATTTGTTTTTGCAGTAGAAAATAATGTGCCAGTAGTACCAACAGTTTTTGTAACCACTAAGCCAGAAGGACTTTATAAATATTATAAAAAGAAACCTGTAATTACTCAGGTTGTACTAGAACCAATATATCCAGATTTAAGCATAACAAATAAATTAGATAGAATAGAAAATATGAAAAAAATAGCATATACAAGAATGAAATATTATTTAGAAAATCCAAATATGGTAGAAGAAGAGGAAAAGGCAGAGGTCATGTAAGAAAAGTGGCTTCGCAATATGTACAGATTGCTTCGCAATCACACGGATAAAGGAAACTTCGGCCTTGTTATATATGTAAAAATCTGACGATTTTTCTATATAATAAGAAAAGCGGCTTTAGGTCGCTTTTTTTCTTGGAAGTTTGTAATAGTAATGGATAGATGACATAAAATTTGAGATTATTGGTAAAATATGGTATAATAATAGTTGTAACAATATGTTATTCTGCAATAAAGACTTTAGGTTGCAGATAGTGTCAAAGGAAAAGAAAAAGGAGAAAAAAACATGGTAAAAGTGGACAAAAGGTCGGAAGTTTTTGGTGTTAACTTTATGATGCTGAGAGATCCTCAGCAGAGAGCGTGGCTTAAAGAAGCTATGATTAAGATTCGGGATGAAGGAGGCCAAGTAAGATGTTTTGATGTTATTCAGCATCATTCGTTTGAAAGAAATGAAACATCTTATGGTGCAATACTCAGGCCGGCTGGATTGGACCCAAATCCGATGAAATGGCCGGAAGAAGATTTTAACCGGTATGTTGCAAGGATGATGATGGGGCCGAGCGAAGATGAAGTCTTTTTCAATTCGCCACAAGCTTTGCTCGATCTTATCGAGCAGATTGATTTGCTCGAAGAATGTTTAAGCATTGCAGAGAAAAAGGAGGAAATCGCGGAGGAGAAGTACGAACAGGCTACACGCAAAGGTCTGTTTCGGAGAATTATCTCCGCGATACACCGGGAGCTTTCCGGTGAAACAATGGCATGCTAACTTTGACAATAGGAAGGCACCTGCTTTAAGCAGGTGTTTTCCTACGTTTAATAAAAAAATAGAAGATAAATTATGTATTCAAAAAATTCAAATATAAAAGGCGACATAAGGTCGCCTTTTTCCTTGCAATATACTTACATTTATTATATAATATGCACGTAAAAAGGGATAAGGAAAAGGTGAAAATAATGATAAATTTTAAAGAAAAAATTGCAGAAAGTATAAGCAAAGTTACAAACATTTCTAAAGAGGAATTAGTAAATTATATAGAAAAACCAAAAGATAATAAAATGGGCGATTTTGCATTACCTTGTTTTAAACTTGCAAAAGAAATGAAAAAAGCACCAATGCAAATTGCAAACGAAATAAAGGAAGAAATAGAAGTACCTACAGAATATATAAAAAATGTAGAAGTAGTTAATGGATTTTTAAATATATTTATAAATAATGATACTCTTATACAAAACTTATTAGACGAAATGGAAAATAAAAAAGAAGAATATGGTTCTTCAAATATTGGAAATGAAAAAAATATAATAGTAGAATATTCATCTCCAAATATTGCTAAACCATTTCATATTGGACATTTTAGAAATACAGTAATAGGAAGAGCTTTATACAATATGTATAAATTTTTAGGATATAATACTATAGGTATAAATCATCTAGGTGATTGGGGAACACAATTTGGAAAACTAATCGAAGGTTATAAACTTTTCGGAGCAGAATATAATTTAGAAGAAAACCCAATAGATGAATTAACAAAAATATATGTAAGAATAAATGAACTATGTAAAGAAGATGAAAGTGTTCTAGAAGCATGCAGGGATAACTTTAAAAAGTTGGAAGATGGAGACGAATATTGTACAGAGATTTGGAAAAAATTTAAGGAACTAAGCTTAAAAGAATTCCAAAGAATATATGATATATTAGATGTACATTTTGATTACAACACAGGAGAATCATTCTATACAGATAAAATGCCAGAAGTAGTAGATATATTAAGAAAAAATAATAAATTAGTAGAATCACAAGGAGCAGAGATTGTAAACTTAGAATATAAAAATATGTCACCACTAATGGTAGTAAAATCTAATGGTTCAACAACATATGCAACACGTGATTTAGCAGCAATACTATATAGAGCAAGAACATATGATTTTGATAAATGTATTTATGTTGTTGCATACGAACAAAACTTACATTTTGACCAAGTTTTTGAAGTTGCAAAATATCTTGATTTGGACGAAAAATATGTTAAAGGTTTAATACATGTACCATATGGAATGGTTAGATTAAAAACAGGAAAAATGTCTACAAGAGAAGGAACAATGATAAAAGTAGAAGACCTTTTAAAAGAAGCCGTATCAAGAGCAAAAGTAATTATAGAAGGTAAAAATCCAAACTTAGAAGATAAAGATGATGTAGCAAAAAAAGTTGGAATTGGAGCTGTAATTTTTAATGATTTAGCAAATAATATAATTAAAGATGAAGTATTTGATTGGGATATAATGCTTAACTTCCAAGGAGAAACAGGACCATATATACAATATATGTATGTAAGAACAAAAAGTGTAATGGAAAAAGCAAATTATACACCTAATAAAGATATGGTAGATTTAAACGAATTAGAAGAAAATGCAGAAGAATTAGTAAAAAGATTATATGAATTTGAAGATACTATTAAACAAGCAACAGAAAAAAATGAGCCATCAATAATTTCTAGATATTTAATAGATATTGCTAAATTATATGGTAGTTTCTATAATGACAATAAAATAATGGTAGATGACGAAAAAGTTAGAAATACAAGATTATATTTAACATACATGGTAGGAAATGTATTAAAAATAGGAACAGGACTATTGGGAATAAAAATGCCAAACAAAATGTAGGAGGCTTTAGGCTTAAATTAAAAATAGATTAATGGCTTTAAATGTAATTGAAAGGAAATGAGATAGATGAGAAAATATTTTGGAACAGATGGAATTAGAAGAATTGCAAATACAGAATTAACACCAGAATTAGTATATAGAGTTGCAAAAGCTGGAGCATATGTTTTAGCAAAACATTCAGATCATAGCCCAACAATTTTAATAGGTAGAGATACAAGAATTTCAGGAACACTTATAGAAAGTGCAATGACAGCAGGATTCTTAAGTTATGGTGCAAATGTAAAACAATTAGGAGTTTTACCAACACCAGCTGTAGCATATTTAACAAAAAAATTAAAAGCAGATGCAAGTGTTGTAATTTCTGCATCACATAATACTTATGAATTTAATGGTGTAAAATATTTTAGTAATAAAGGAACAAAAATACCAGATGATATAGAAGAAGAAATAGAAGAAGTTATGGATTCTGGAAAATTAGAAGAGCTTACAGCATGTAACGAAAAAATAGGAATTTCTGAAAATGCAGAAGATTTAGTTGATGAATATGTATATTTCTTTAGAAAAAACTTTGAAGAAATTATAGAAAAATACAATAGAGATGATTTTAAAGTTGTAATAGACACAGCAAATGGAGCAACATACCAAGTTGCAGAAAAAGTATTTTCTAAATTAAAAATAAATCATAAAATTATAAATAATACACCAAATGGTATAAATATAAATAAAGATTGTGGATCTACACATCTAGAAGGATTACAAAAATATGTTGTAGAAAACGGATATGATTTAGGAATTGCATATGATGGTGATGGAGATAGATGTCTTTTAGTAGATGAAAAAGGAGAAGTAATAGACGGAGATAAAATTTTAGCAATAGTATCTAATTACATGAAAGAAAAAGGAAAATTAAAAAATGATACATTAGTTGCAACTGTAATGAGTAATTTAGGATTAGATATTTATGCTAAAGAAAATAAATTAACTTTAAAAAGAACAAAAGTTGGAGATAGATATGTACTAGAAGAAATGAAGAAGAATGGATACAACTTAGGTGGAGAGCAATCAGGACATATAATTTTCTTAGATTACAATCCAACAGGAGATGGAATATTAACATCATTAATGTTTATTTCTATATTATTAGAAAAAGGAGAAAAAGCAAGTAAGTTAGAAGAAATAATAAAAATATACCCACAAGTATTAGTAGGTGCAAAAGTTTCTAATGATAAGAAATATGATTTTGATAAAGATGCAGTAATTAGAAATACTATAGAAGAAGTAGAAAAAGAATTTAAAGGAAATGGTAGAGTTTTAATTAGAGCATCTGGAACAGAACCACTAGTAAGAGTAATGTTAGAAGGAAAAGACCAAGAATACATAACAGAAAAGGCAAAATCTATTGCTGAATTAATAGAAGAAAGATTAAAATAAAAGGAAGATGATGTAAATGGATAAAAAAACATATTATGTAACAACACCAATTTATTACCCAAGTGGTAAATTTCATATTGGTAACACATATACAACAATATTTGCAAACACAATGAAAAAATATAAAGAAAAACGCGGATATGATACGTATTTTTTAACTGGTCTAGATGAACATGGTCAAAAAATTGGAACACTTGCACAAGAGCAAAATAAAACTCCACAAGAATATGTGGATGGAATGGCAGAATATGCTAAAGGCTTATGGAAAAAAATGAAAATAGAATATAGCGATTTTATAAGAACAACAGAGGAACGTCATACAAAAGTTGTAGAAGAAATATTTGAGAAACTTTTAAAGCAAGGAGACATCTACAAAGGTGAATATGAAGGATGGTATTGTGTACCATGTGAAACATATTTTACAGAAACACAATTAGTAGATGGAAAATGCCCAGATTGTGGAAGAGAAGTAAGAAAAATGAAAGAAGAGGCATATTTCTTTAATATGAAGAAATATGCTGATAGATTAATTAAATTTTACGAAGAAAATCCTCATTTTATTGAACCAGAATATAGAAAAAATGAATTATTTAATAATTTCCTAAAACCAGGATTAGAAGATTTGTGTGTAACTCGTTCTACATTTGATTGGGGAGTACAAGTAAAAAGTGATCCAAAACATGTTGTTTATGTATGGCTTGATGCATTAACAAACTATATTACAGCATTAGGTTATGGATCAGATGATGATACATTATTTAAAAAATACTGGCCAGCAGACTTACAAGTTGTTGGAAAAGATATAATAAGATTCCACGGAATATATTGGCCAATATTCTTAATGGCATTAGATTTACCACTTCCTAAAAAAATATATGCACATGGATTTATAACAATGAAAGATGGAAAAATGTCAAAATCTAAAGGAAATGTAGTATATCCAGAAATGTTAGTAGATAGATATGGTTTAGATGCTACAAAATATTTCTTATTAAGAGAATTCCCATATGGACAAGACGCAGTATTCTCACCAGAAGGTTTTGTAGAAAGATTTAATTATGATTTATGTAATGATTTAGGAAATCTATTAAATAGAACAATTGGAATGGTAAATAAATATTTTGGAGGAGAAATACCAGAATATAATGGACAAGTAAATGATGTAGATAAAGACTTAGAAGAGTTTGCTATTACACAAATAAGAGCAGTAGAAGAAAAAATGGATGACTTACATTTATGTGATGCATTAGCAGAAATTTGGAATTTAATTTCTAGAACTAATAAATATATAGACGAAACAGCCCCATGGGCACTTGCTAAAGAAGAGGAAAAGAAAGAAGAATTAAAATCTGTAATGTATCATTTATGTGAAAATTTAAGAAAAATTGCAATATTAATAAGTCCATTTATGGAAGATACTTCAAATAGTATGTTTACTCAATTAGGACTTACAAATAAAGAATTACAAACATGGGATAGTTTATATGAATACAATAAAATACCTGAAAGTGCAAAGGTTGTAGAAAAAGGAGAGCCTTTATTTGTAAGATTAGATATGGAAGAAGAAGTAAATTATATAAAAGAACAAATGAATGGAAAATAATAATTTGTAAAAAGGAGGATAATTTATTTGCAATTAGACCTATTAAATCAATTAACGGGGGAAAATTTTAAAGACTTTATAGAAGATTTTCAAAGGGAGCTAACAAATAAATTAGATGAAATGGAAACTAAGTTTACAGTTGATAGATTTGAAGGAAATATGGCTGTTCTTGAAAATAGAGAAACTGGTGAAATGATAAATATAAACAAAGCAGAATTGCCAAATGGAGCAAAAGAAGGAACCATTTTAAAGTTAGAAAATAATAAATATGAATTAGACTTAGAAGAACAGGCAAAAGCAGAAGAAAGAATAAAAAATAAAATGAATAATTTATGGAATTAAACAAAAGATAGGAGTATTTAAATGGGGAAAAATGATAATAATGAGAATTTAAGTTTTTTCGAAAAAGTAAAGCTAGGTAAACAAACTAAAGAATATAAAAGATGGAAAAGAAATAATAGAATTTTTTCACTAATAATATTAATTGTCCTTTTAGTACTAGGAAATTACTATTGGAAAGATCATGATTATAACAGTCTTTTAGCCAATGCATTGGCAAATACAGTTGAATCAGAAAATACAACAAATGAAGAAATGGTTCAAGCTGTTACAGGTGATTTAAAAGTATATTATTTAGATGTAGGACAAGCAGACAGTATCTTAGTTATGGATAAAGATAAAACAATGTTAATTGATGCTGGAACAAATGAAATGGGAGACGATGTTGTTAATTTTTTAGAAGATAAAGGCGTAGAAAAAATAGATTATCTAATAGGTACACATCCTCATGAGGATCATATTGGAGGATTAGATGATGTAATAGATAATTTTGATATTGGAACAATTTATATGCCTAAAATACAAACTAATACAAAAACATTTGAAGATGTATTAGATAGTATCGAAAAGAAAGATTTAAAAGTAACAGCTCCAAAACAAGGAGATGAATTTAAATTAGAGGATGCAGAATGTGAGATAATGCTTGCAAACGAGGACGATAATGATAGTAATTTAAATTTATCATCAATAGTTATTAGAATGACATATGGAGAAAATAGCTTTTTATTTATGGGAGATGCAGAACAAGATAATGAAGAAGAAAGGGAATGGCCACAAACTGATGTGTTAAAAGTAGGACATCATGGCTCAAGAACTGCAACTTCTAAAGAGTTTGTAGAACAAGTAAAACCAAGTATTGCAATTATTGAAGTTGCAAAAAAGAATTCATATAATTTGCCAAATGATGAACCAATAGAAAATCTAGAAAAGGTTGGAGCAAAAATATATAGAACAGATGAAGATGGTAATATACTTGTAACAAGTGATGGTAAAAATTTAGAAGTAGAAACAAATGTTAAGTAAAAGGAGTAAGTATGGAAAACATATTAAAAAAACATTCAAAAATAATTAATATAGCTTTAGTGGTATTATCTGCTATAATACCACTTTTAGCTGCTTTTCATAGTAATTTATGGTTTGATGAAGCATATTCAGTAGGTCTTGCAAATCAACCTTGGGGAAATTTATTTGTATCAGCAATTAATGATGTTCACCCAATTTTATATTATGTATTATTAAAATTATATTCTTTAGTATGTGGAACAAGTGTTATAGCATTAAGAATATTTTCCGTAATACCAATTGTATTACTTGCAATATTTGTAGCAACAAAAGTAAAAAAAGAGTTTGGAGAGAAAGTTAGTTTTTACTTTTTATTAGTTTTGTTATTATTGCCAGTAACAATGCACTATGGTTCACAAATAAGAATGTATAGTTTAAGTATGTTATTTGTAACTGTAACAGCATTTTATGCATACAAAGCATTTAAATACAATGAAAAAAGATATTGGATAATATTTGCAATATTTAGTATATTAAGTGCATATACACATTATTTTGCATTATTTACAATAGGGATTATAAATTTAGTTTTATTATTTTATATAATAAGAAAGAAAAAAGAATTAGTAAAAAGATGGTTTATATATGGAATATTACAAATATTTTTATATATACCTGGATTAATAATATTTATAATGCAATCTACACGAGTTGCAAGTGGATTTTGGATTAGTGTAAATTATCCAGATATATTTGGACAAATAATAGAGTTTTTCTTCCAAGATTCAATAGTGTCTGGAATTCCATCAGTAATTGGTTTACTTATTGTAATATATATGATATTGCGTGTACATAAATTATATATAGAGGATAAAGAAAAAATTAGACCTGTTACAATTGCACTTACTACATGTGGATTAGTAGTTGTTATAACATTATTAATTTCTTTTGTAAGAGCAATATTTATACCAAGATATATGCTTCCAATGTTAGGTTTATTTATATTTGCATTTGCTTATGTATTATCTTTAGAAAAAGGAAAAATTATAAAAATACTAATATTTTTAGCATTAATAGTTTTATGTGTATGGAATGGAGCAACTTTATTAAATAAATCTTACACAGAAGAAAACAATAAACCAATAGAATTAATTGCAAACGAATTACAAGAAGGTGATATTTTTGTATATTCTAATGTTGGACCAAGTAGTTCAGTAGCAATTAAATTTAAAGATAATAAACAATATTTTTATAATGTAGGACATTGGACTGTAGAAAAAGCTTATGGAGCATTTGCACCACAAATGAATACAATTGAAGATTTAACAGAAATAGAAAATTACAGTGGAAGAATTTGGGTAGTAGATGATGCATCAACTAATTTATATGATGAAATAAAAGATATGGAAGGAACAGAAATTATTAAAGATAAGCAAGAATTTTATTATCCATATAGCGGAGAAACATTTAAAATATCTTTATTTGAAAAAAAATAAAAAAAATTTAATTCCCCGACAAGTTTCGACAAAAAATAATCGACACTATGTGATATAATTTTTACATGGGAGGGATGCGATATGGATGTTATGCTTAAAATAAAAATACATAGAAAAAAATTAGAACAAATGATACTAGATAACGAAGATTATGAAAAAATAGTTAAGCAAAGCCAGAAGCTGGATGAATACATAAATATCGCAATGAAGCAAATGGCTAAGGAGAAAAAAAGTTAAAAGCTTCGTATCGTCGGACTAAAACAGGTTAGGGAGAGTATCCCTAACTTGTTTATTTTTAGACTAATACTATTTAATCATAATAAAAGGAAAAGAATAGTTTTGTTTTAAATTAAAATCAAGATATTATACATTTTTACAGGAAAGAAGATATCAAATAAATATTGACATTCCAAGGAATAAGCAATAGAATAATGGGGAGAATGAATTTTAAGGAAGGTGATTTTTTATGCCATTTGTAACAACAAAGGATATGTTTGAAAAATCTATGAAGGAGAAATTTGCAATAGGTGCATTTAATATTAATAATATGGAGTTTGTACAAGCAATAATGGATGCAGCAGCTAAAGAAAACTCACCAGTTATATTACAAACTTCAGCAAGTGCTATAAAATATGCAAGAGTACCATATTTAAAGAAAATGATAGAAGCTGGTTTAGAAGAACATGATATTCCAGTAGCATTACATTTAGACCATGGTCCAGATTTTGAAACATGTAAAATGTGTGTAGATAATGGATATACATCAGTAATGTTTGATGGATCAAAATATGATTTCGAAACAAATATAAAATTAACAAAAGAAGTTGTAGATTATGCGCATGCACATGGAGTTGTAGTAGAAGCTGAACTTGGAAAATTAGCAGGAATAGAAGATGATGTTAATGTTGCAGCAGAAGATGCAATGTATACAGATCCAGATGAAGCTAAAGAATTTGTAGAAAGAACAGGTTGTGATTCATTAGCAATAGCTATTGGAACAAGCCATGGAGCATATAAATTTAAAGGAGAAGCTAAATTAAGATTTGATATTTTAGCTAAAATTAAAGAAAAAATACCTAATACTCCAATAGTATTACATGGAGCTTCAACAGTTATTCCAGAATTAGTAGAAATTTGTAATAAATATGGAGCAGAATTACCAGGAGCTAAAGGTGTTCCAGATGAAATATTACATGAAGCAAGTATCTCTGGTGTATCTAAAATAAATGTAGATACAGACTTAAGATTAGCTATGACAGCTGGAATAAGAGAAACATTTGTAGAAAATCCAAGTGTATTTGATCCAAGAAAATATATGGGTAAAGGAAGAGATTTAATAGAAGAAACAGTTGCTCATAAAATAAGAGATGTATTTGGTTCAAGCAATAAAGCATAGGAATTAGAGGAAAACTTAAATAATATATAAAAGCATTCAGATTAGAAAATCTAATTTGAATGCTTTTTTGCTATAGAAAACTTTACCAAATTATAACAAAAATGGAAAAATTTTCTTAAAACAAAACACGAACAAATGTTTACAAACTAATGAAACGATGTTATAATAATTTTAGAGTTGTAATTTGGAGAGTGAAAATAATGCAGAAATATTATTTATGTATAGATTTAAAAACATTTTATGCTTCTGTAGAATGTGTAGAAAGAGGATTAGATCCATTTAATACAAATTTAGTAGTTGCTGATCCAACCAGAGGAAAAGGAACAATTTGTTTGGCAATATCTCCAAAAATGAAAATGTTAGGAGTAAAAAATAGATGTAGAATTTTTGAAATACCTCCAACAATTAAATATATAATAGCAACTCCAAGAATGAAAAAATATATAGAATATTCGGCAAATATTTATGCCATTTATTTAAAATATTTTGCCAAAGAAGATATACATGTGTATTCAATAGATGAGGCATTTATGGATGTTACAAAATATTTAAAATTATATAAATTAAATCCAATAGAAGTTGCTAAAAAAATAATAAAAGATATATTCAAAACATATGGAATAACAGCTACAGCAGGAATTGGAACAAATATGTATCTAGCTAAAATTGCGCTCGATATTACTGCAAAACATAATCCTCAAAATATCGGTTATTTAGATGAAAAAAAGTATAAACAAGAATTATGGCATCATAAACCACTTTCTGATTTTTGGCAAATAGGAAGAGGAATAGAAAGAAGATTAAATAAAATGAGGATATTTGATATGTATGATATTGCACATACAGAACAAAAAAGATTATATAAAGAATTTGGAGTAAATGCAGAATATTTAATAGACCATTCTTGGGGAAAAGAAACTTGTACTATTGCAGATATAAAAGCATATAAACCTAAAACAAATTCTGTAACAAATAGTCAAATATTATTTGAAGATTATTCATTTATAAAAGCAAGATTAGTATTAAAAGAAATGGTAGAATTAGGTAGTTTAAGACTTATAGAAAGTAATTTAGTAACAGATACAATTAGTTTATATATAGGATATTCTAAAAATGTTATAAAAGCTACAGGAGGTACTAGAAAAATAAGTAATTATACAAATATATATTCAGAACTTTTAAAAGCTTTTTTAGAAGTATATGATAAAACTACAGATAAAAGTGTTCCGATTAGAAGAATAGGTGTAAATTTTACAAATGTAATTGAGACAGAAAATGTGCAATTAAGCTTATTTAAGAATCAAGAAAAAGTAGATGAAGAAAGGAAACTAGAACTTGCAATGTGTGGCATAAAAAATAAAATGGGGAAAAATGCTATAATCAGAGGAATGGATTTAGAAGAAGGAGCAACAACAATGATGAGAAATAAATTAATAGGAGGTCATAATGGTGGAGAATAGAGTGGCAAGAGCAAGGCAATTTCTTCCATTTGATGCACTAAAAGGTCTTCAAGAGGCATTAAGGGAAAAAGAAGTAGAGTACGAAGTGAAAAGAGATTTATCAGAAGATAGTTTAAATGAATTAAATAATAAATTTAATCAAATTGAAAATGGAAGTTTAATTAAAATTAAGTATTATAAAAGTGGGAAATATAGTGAGATTAAAGGAATAGTAACAAATATAGACTATATAAAAAAGAAAATACAAATAAATAAAGAATACAATATAAATATTTGTGATATTGTAAATATTTGCGTATAAATATAGAATTATTATTAACAAGGAATAGTAAATGGCTTATTTTTGTGATAAAATAAGAATGGGAGGTATTTGTTATGAGTGATAAACAATTAATTTTAAATACACTTCAAAATATGGATGATACAACTAGTTATGAAGAAATTTTATATAAATTATATGAACAATTCGAGATACAAAAAGGAATAAAAGATATGGAAGGCGGAAATACAAAAACAAGTAAAGAAGTGAAGGAGATAATCAATAAATGGTAATTTGGACTGATAATGCGATATCACATATTACAGGATTTATAGATGAAGCTAGAATAGACACAGAAAAAATGTGAAAAATTATATAAATAAATTAGTTGATTATACTGAAACTTTAGAAAAAATGCCGAAAATTGGAAAGAAAATAAATTATGAAATAAGACAAATTATATATAAAAAGCATAAGATAATTTACAATATTAGGGCTGAAGATATAGTAATATTAGCCGTAATACATACAAGACTAGATTTAAATAAAGCTTTAAAAAATCTAAAAAGGAATAATTAAAAATTAGCATATAACATAGTAAAATTTGGCGGATATAATTTATTTACATTTATAGAGATAGGAGTATATAAATTGATTTATTTAAAAAGATTTGAATTACCAGATAAAGAAGATTATAGTGGATATCCATTTCATTTGTTTTTACAAAAGGAGTTTTTTAATATTAAATTTGATACAATTACAATTTTTTATGGAGATAATGGTTCAGGAAAATCCACTTTATTAAATATAATAACAGAAACAATCAATAAGGATAAAAAGAAAATAAAAAGAAAAAATGATATAGTAAAATCTGAATATTTTGATATGTATATAAATGAATGTAAATACTATATTGAAAACGATATTCCGCAAGGAAGTAAAATGATATGTAGTGAAGATATTTTTCAAAATATATTATCTAAGCGTAACGAAAATAGTAAAAAGAATAATTCAAGAGAATATTTAAAAATGCAATATCTTCAATACAAATATAATCCTATTGATTATAGTTCATTAGAAGACCTAAGCCTTTCTGTTGAAACCAGAAAAAAGACTCAAAGTAAATTTATAAAAAGTAGGATTGCAGAAAATGAAAGAGAATTTTCTAATGGACAAACAGCGTTAGATTTTTTTGATGAAGAACTAAAAGATAATAGTTTATATATACTAGATGAGCCTGAAAATAGTTTATCTCCAAAATTTCAGATAGAGCTTTGGCAATTAATAAATGAATTAAGTAGATTTTTTAAATGTCAATTTATAATAGCAACACATTCTCCATTTTTATTATCAATTCCAAATGCAAAAATATATGATTTAGATGAAATACCAGTTACAGAAAAGAAATGGTATGAATTAGAAAATATGCAGATTTATTATAATTTTTTTAAAGAAAATAAAAAATATTTTGAAAATAGATAGATTATGTCCAGCAGTAAAGGATACCGCTGGACATTTTGAGTCTCAATAGTATTATTCAATGAAGAAATTTAGATTAGGATTATTATATATATTTATTTAATATATAGCAAAAAGCATAAGCAGTTACATATAGGTTTAAAATAGATATGTCACACCAACATTGAAAATAAAATATTGAAAGAGAGTACCAAAAATGATATTGTT
>CALXVT010000040.1 GCA_944392175.1 uncultured Clostridia bacterium | reverse complement strand
AATCGGTTATAACAATATAGAGTACTCAAAGTATATATTTTTCAAAAAAGTGTGACATATGATTGACTAACCTACAAAAATACTAATATTTTAGGTTTAATAATATTGAATAAAAAAATAAAAAGGATTAAAATATAAATACAATAAACAAGTTTAATTCTAATAAAATTATATATAAGTGTCTAAAAATATTGAAATCTTAGGAAATCCCCAGAACGGAAAACTCATAGCAAAGTCTTCAAAAGGTTGAAAAATAAGGGAAATAGTGTTATAATATAAATTGATGCAATGTAACAAATGATTCCGAATATTGGAGGAAAAAAGTATGTCTATGAAAAGCAAAATCAAGAAACCGGAACTTGTAGTAAATTCTGCTGCTGCAGAATATTACAAGAAGAACGGTACAAAATTTGTTAAGGAAGGAGAACAGAAAATCGGTTATCGGTATGACCAGATAACCTGTAGGGAGTTTTCACTTCCGGGGAGTGAGGAAGTCAAGAGCAACAATGTGACTCTTTCTCAGCCATCAGCTGAGGTTCTGACCTTGCTGAAAAAGGGAGATGAGTGGTACATGGTGCTCGGAAAACAGGCGAGGTCTCCGTATCTGGTCGATGTGAATGGAAAAATTTATTTCCGGACATTTATTGAGCAGGCGGCAGGACTCCTAGAAAAAGGTCAGGACTTTCTGGACGCGGCAATTGCCGAAACGCGTCAGGAGCTTGGTGCTAAGCTGGTATACCTAGGAGAACTGATCGTACCTAGGTTATTCAGGCACGTGTCATACACCGATGAGGTATCAAAGCTTTACCTGGCAGTGACAGAGTGGCTCGGTGATCAGGACTTGGATCCAGAGGAAAACATCAATGTTGATGTGATTCCGCTGGACAAGGCGAAAGAGGAGTTTGACGCTTATCTCGAAGGAGATAAGGATTCATTCTTCGATTTCGATATTCCGGATGTCACAATGCTGTCGATGACAGTATTCTTCCGGAAACTGGAGAACGGGAAGATTGATCTGAATCATCTGACCGGAAACCTTCTTTAACACATTACGGCTCGGTGGTTGCGAAAGCAATCCCGAGCACCTTTTTTATTATATAACAAGATCAAAATTACCTATGTTTGTGCAATTGAAAACTACTCTGATTATTTTATGAAGACAGTTTCTTATAATAAAATTTTTTCTATATCTTTCCAGCTATTAACTCTATTAATATTCAAATCATTTAATTCTTTATCAGAAATATTTTTATTATGATATGAAGTAAATAAAAGTTTTTGCTTAATTTCTCCTTCTAGATTAGATAATCTATCATCAATTTGAATATCAGTTTTAAAAATATTTTTTGAATTAGTTAAAATAATTTTGTTTGGGTCTAAAAAATGAAAAGTCTTAATTAACCAATCATATTTATCCATAAAAAATTTACCAGATTGTTCAATCATACAAAACATAACACATGCAGAGCATATGTATATATCATATGTTTTATTTAATTTTTCAAGAACTTCATATGCATCAGGCAAAAGTGTTGCATAATCATATGAATTTTTTTCTAAATAATATTTATAAAATTCTTGTTTTTCTTTTTCAGAAGATAAAACATAATCATCTAAATAATAATCTGTAAAATCATCTATTTTATAATTTGTATTTTTAAATTTATTAACCAATGGAAGAAATCCAGAATTACAAATGACTTCATCTACATCAATTAATAGCTTCTTTCTTTTCATAATATCACCAAATAAATATTAACATATAACTGTGTAATTTACTATAAAATGGGCATAAAAAAAGTGGCATAGCCACTTTTAATAATAATTTTTAATATATTCTAATAGCCTTTGTGTTGCAAAATTTTGCATATCATTTCGATAAACAGCAACACCAAGCGAAATTTCAAATTTCCTATCTAATTTAATTTCAATTAATTTACCATTTTTTAAATCATCTAAAATTAAATCTTTTGGTAAAAAACCAATTCCTAAATTTGCGTCAACAAAATCTTTTTGAATTAATTCTGTCATTGCTTCATATTTACAATCCGAATTCACTGTAATTAGATTATCTAAAATTGCTCTATATTTTGTACCTTTTCTAGGTAAAATAAGAGGATAATTATTTAAATCATCTAAAGTATTAATAGTAACTTTGTATTTATGCTGAAATTCTGGAGTCATTGTAAAAACTAATTCTAATTTACGTATTTCTATTGTTTGAATATTTTTATATTCATATTGAGTAGGTAATGTAAGTAAGGCCATGTCAATTTTTCCTTCATTTAAATCTTTTAATGATTCAGCACGGCTACCCATAAAGAGCTCTACCTCTATATGAGGATAATCATTTAAAAATTTAAGTAAAGGCTTTTCTAAAATGAATTTAGTTGGTGTATTGGGTCCTCTAATAATAATTTTACCTTTTTCTAGTTTTTTATATTGTTCAAACCTCTCTTGGGCATTCATTAAAGTGTTGATACTATCTTCTATAAAATTATATAAATTTTTTCCTTCTTCTGTTAAAACAACACCTCTAGTTGTCCTATAGAATAATTTACCGCCTAAAATATCCTCTAATTTTTGAATAGCTTGTGTAATTGCTGATTGTGATATATAAAGTTGCTCTGCTGCTTTGGAAAAACTTTGAAATTTTGCTACATTATAAAATAATTTATAATAATCTAAATTTACTTCCATTTTTTACTCCTTTAATTATTATATATAATCAAAGCAAACATATTATGTAAATACTATTATACACCAAAAACTGGTAAAAGTAAAGCTTAACAATAACTTGATATTTATAAGCCATACTTATAGAAATATATTATTTGGTATATAAAAAATACCAGAAATTTGTTATAATAAAGAAAATTAAATAAAATGGGGGAGTTAAATGGAGAAAAATAAAAAAAGTAAGCCAGCCATATTTATGTATTGTGTAATAGCAATAACATTAATGCTTAGTATAATTTGCTTAGGGCTATATTATTGTGATATTTATAAAAATGCTGTGCTATTTTGGACAGGAGTAACGTCTTTTACAATAATGTACCATTTTTGGGTAAGAATTATCATGGGCAATGTAAGTAAATTATTTAAAAAACATATAAAATATAATCTATGGTGGTTTAAAGAAAGAAAATTCGAAAAAAGATTATATAAAGCTTTAAGAGTTAAAAAATGGAAAGACCGTGCACCAACATATAATCCAGAAACATTTTCATTAAAAAAACATTCTTTAGAAGAAATTGCAAATACTATGGCAAAATCTGAAGTTGATCACTGGATAAATGAATTAATTTCTATATCAACAATATTCTTTTCTTGTATTTGGGGACAATTCTGGATATTCTTTATTACAGCACTTTTCGCAATGGCCTTTGATAGTCAATTTATTATAATGCAAAGATATAATAGACCAAGAATAGTAAAACTAATGAAAAAAGAGCAAGAAAAAGAAAAGAGTAAAGAAAAATTACAAAATACTGAAAAAGTAACTAAAATTTAAATATAGTAAAGGAGATGAATATATATGAATTAAAACCATATATTGGTCTAGGAGATTTAATTTTTGGAATGAAAAGGAGGGAAATTAGAAAGATATGTGGAGATTATAAAAGTTATCCTACAGGTTTCCCGGTAGAAAATCGTTATATGGATGATTTTGGCAATATACAATGTTATTACACACATAGAAAGAAATTAGAATCTGTATCAATTAATCCAGATTCTATTATAGAATATAATAATGTAAAAATAGAAATAAGCAAAGATGCTAAATTAGTAATTGAAAAATTAAACAGTATTGTAGATGATTTAAAATATTTACATTCTAATGAGAGCTATTATAGTAAAAAGCTAGGAATATTTGTTTTTTGTCCTGAAGATATAATTGAAAATGTAATGATTTTTTCTGAACATTATTATGACGAGGAAAACGAATATTTAATGAAAAACTATGGCACGACTGTATTTGAAGATTGATTATAAAAAGTATGAGATTAAACTTTATTAAATGGAGTGAGAAAAATGTACAAGAAAATAGAAAGGGATAACAAAATTTTTGAGAGTCCAGAATTTCAAAAAGATAAATATAAATTTAATATAGTATCTAAAATTTTATCAGGAGATGAAGTTTTATTATATAGTGATGAAGAAAATTACTTTTTGGCAAGAAACAAAGTAGGAATGCCAACATGGATTTGGACAAAAGATGGATTAAATGATAAACAATTACTTGAGGAAATAAAAGAAGTTATGAGTAAATATTTAACTGATTTAGCATATGATCAATTTACTTGTAAAAAAGAATATTATAATTTTCTAACCAAAAGTGGTTATGAAAAACTTAATAGAGAAGATTATTTTGAATTAGGATTTTTAACTTGTAATCGAGTAAAAAGTGTAAAGCAAACAGATGGAACTATGGTTTTATGTACACAAAAAGAAAATGAAGATCTTTTGAGTCTTTTTGTTAAATTTACTGAATTTGCAAATAAAACTTTAAAAAGTAGTAAAGAAGATACTTTAGAAGAATTAACAGAAGAAATGGCTAGACAAATAGAACAACAACGTTTATTTTGTTGGAAAAATAAAGAGGGTAAAATAGTTTGTATTGCAAATTATTTAGCATTAGGAGATACTGCAAGAATTGGACATGTATTCACATTAGAAGAAGAACGAGGAAAAGGTTATGCAGCTAATTTAATTCATGATTTAACAGAGAGATTATTAGCAGAAGGATTAAAACCATTGCTATATACAGATTATAGTTATCCAGCTTCAAATAAAGCATACATTAATGCTGGGTACGAAGATAAAGGGATATTAATTAATTTTAGTTGTAGCAGAGAAAAAAAGAGAAACGTAAAGGAAACTGGATTGGAGTATGATGATAGATAAAAATATGCTATTCTCTATTTATATAGAGAATAGCATATTTTTATCAAATTTAATCATCAACATAAGATTTATTAATTATTAGGAGCTCCATATTTCCCTCCAATAATTTCACCAGTTGTAACATCCACATAATAATATTTATCTGCGTATTTTTTATAATTTTCAAGACTATCGTATTCTAAGAAGTCATTTTCTTTTTTATGCTCTACTTTAATAATCCAAACATTTCGTATAACATCATCAATTTGATATATATTATCATCTACCGAATTAATTATATTAATATTATTTTCTAATTTATAAATATATGTATTCATTCTTTCAATACCTTTTTCACATAATGTAATATCAAAATCAACATCAGAAAATTCTTTTTCCTTTTCAGTTACAATATTTATAGCTTCTTCTTGAGAAATAGTAAATGGATTATTAGAATACAGATCATTCTTTTCATTTAAAATTCTTTGTACATTTATTTTATTGTTAGAAACTCCAAAACTAATACTATAACTATCATATTTATTATTTATTTGAGTTTCACTTTTTCTATAAAAATCTAATACCCAAATATTATTTCTGTTATCAGAAGAATATAGTTCATAATTATCCTCCAAAATATTAAGCTGTGTTAATATTTCTTTTGCATTTTGCAGTGCGATATCCTTTGAAATTTCATCATATATAATATTTTCATCAAATTCATTATTTATAAAATACAATATTTTCTGACAACTTAAATCTGTACATAAAAGTATTCCTTTATTATAATCTGCATTGGTTCTTAAAAGATAGAACTCATCTTCTGATTCAGGTAAATTGTTTCCTTTTTCTATGATTGTTGATGAACTGGTAATACCTAATGTTTTAAGATAGTTTTCTAAATTCTTCTCTACAACTTTATTAGTAACTGGTTCGTGCCAAGTATTCTCGCCGTTTGTTTTGTTAACATATTCTGAAGAATCAACTGTTTGAGGTTCTTTCCATATTTTTGTAATAGTATAAGTGGCTCCGACAACACCAGTTATAGCAAAAATACAACAACAAGTAATAGTAGCTATTTTATAAAAATTTTTAAGATTATTTCTTTTTTCTCTTTTTAATAAAGCATTATTTATTGCATATTCATAATTTGCAGGTTTAGAAACCTCTTTTTTTAAAATTTTTTCAATTTTATTTTCAAAATTATTCATTACATATTATTCGTATAATAAACATATATAATTATACGAAACTCCTTTCTTTTTAATTAAATTTATATAACACTTATTCTATGTATTGTTTATTCTTCAAATTTATTTTTTATTTTTTGTCTTGCTCTATAAAGATGCGTTGTTACTGTATTTTCATTCATTTTTAGAATTTTCTTAATATCTTTTACTGTATATTGTTCTAAGTAATATAAAATTATAATAATTTTTTCTTCGTATTTTAAATCTTTTAACATTTCATAAAATGCTATATTACTTTCAAGATTGCAAGAACTAGAGAAAGATTCAAAATTATATTCTTCATAAGAAACATCTTTTTTATATTTTCTTCTATAAATTCTATTACATTTATTAATTAGAATTGTTATAACCCATTTTTTAAATTGAGATGGATCTCTTAATTTTTTTATATTTTTAAATGTTGCAATCATACTTTCTTGTACAGCATCTGCTATATCGTCTTCATTGCTAATCCTACTTTTGGCAATTTTATATAAATCATCGTTAATTGCTATAAAAATTTTATTAAATGCATTTTTATCTCCATTTTGTGCTTCTTTAATTAATTCTTCCATTCTTTTCCTCCAGATAAATATTTATCTATTATTAAGAGTCCTTGATTAAATAAATATATTTCAATTTTTTTTTATTTTATAATAGTTTTTAATACGTAAATATAAAAAACAAAATTATATTTAGGAATTGTATAATTTTATAAATGAAAAATTAGTATACAATAAAGCTGAAATAAATAATTTAAGAAAATTAAAAATAATAAAATATGAAAATTCTAGTGAAAAATAATTAATTTGAATTATAACAATAAAAAAGCTTGTATCTAAGAATACAAGCTTTTTACATCAATATTTTATATGGTCGAGGTGAGGTACTCTATCCAATTGCTATTTTTCTTTATTTATCAAGCATTTTAAAGTCTTGTATTTTTACTTTGAAACATTTCCTTGAAACTTTAATAAAAATAATTCTAATAAATTCTAATAAAATTTCAAGGTTTTTCTTTTGTGTTTTTAAGCATAGTCATAATCTTAATCAGAATCTACATTAAATATTTCTTTATCTATTAAATAATCTTCAACATTCTTATTTTCTGCCTTTTCAAATTCAACATCTACATCAACGTAGTATTTCATTGTGACAGTAATATCAGTATGACCTAATATCTTCTTAAGAACTGCTGGAGCAATTTTTGCCTCTGCACATCTAGTTGCAAATGTTCCTCTTAACATATGAGTATGAATATCAGTCTTTTTTGCGACTTGTCCTTTTGCATTTTCTTCTTCATAAATTCCAATATTCAAATCTAATGCAATTCTTTTTAGACAGCTATTTATAGAATTTTCTACATACATTGTTCTATCTTCTTTACAAAATAATAAGTGATTTTTATTATCAATTTTATGTTGTAATGCACCTTGAATGATTTGATAAATTATATTATTCATATTCAATGTTCTTTGACCTGTATTTGTTTTTGTAGTATTTCCTATAATTGCTTTGCCATTATTATCTTTTGTTTGAGTTCTTCTAATATAGATTTTTTTATTTTCTAAATCTATATCTTTGTCATAATCTAATACTAAAGCCTCTCCTATTCTCATTCCTGTACTCAATAATAGTAACAAAATATATTTGTGTCGACATTCCTTATAACTTGCATTATTTAAATAATCAACTAATTTCTTTTGCTCATCAACTGTTAATGATACTCTGTGATGACTTTTATATTCGCTTTTTGGCTTTTCAACTCTATTATAGCCTTCCATAAAATTATCTGTTATGATATTTTCATATTTTGCTTGTCCAAATGCCATACATAATAGTTCATAATTTTGTTTTATTGTACTTTTAGAATAGTTTTTCAAATTCTCTAAATATTTAACTACTTCATCTCTTGTAACTTTTGAAATAGGCTTATTAGTAAAGTTCTCTTTAGATAGTTTCTTTATTGTATCTGATTTTCTTTTGTGTGTAGCTTTAATTATTTTGCCTAATTTATAATCTTCTTCAATTTTATTTTTTACAAGATCAATTATTGATTTATTACTTTTAGTAATTATTCTAAATTCTTGATTTTCCTCCATTTCAATTTGAAATGACAATGCCTTATTAAATGCTTCTTTCTCATTCTTTCCTACAAATGTTTTAGTAGTTCTTTTCCCTGTAATTGTATCTCTACCTGTTGTTACTATTGCCTTTGGTGTTATAGAAAAATAGAAAGAATCACATTCTACATTATTATCAATAACTTTTCCATTTTCAAATTTCGTTATTTGTCTATATTTACATTTATCTTTCATTTTACAATTGTTACAAATTTCTTTGCTAGATAAACCTTTATCTTTTGAATTTTTGATTGTTTTTGTTAAATACGTTCCTACTGTAATTCCTTTTACTTTATTCATTTTTTTGCTTTCCTTTCTTGTTAAATTTAAGGAAAACTCTTGATATATTTTGATTTTTTGTGTATAATTACTTTAATACTATAGCAAGAGTTTTCTTGTATTCAATTTAAAATAGTAGTTTGAAGGTTTAAATGTCGCATATTTAAATCTTCTTTTTTTATCTGTTGTAATCTTACTCATTTACTTCACTTAAAACTCTACGTGTACTTACGTATTCATTAAATGAACTTACAGCGACTTTAAATGATTTTCCGACTTTAATGCAAGGAAAATCAGAACGATGGAATAAGTCTAAACATGTTTTATTCCCTATTCCTAATATTCTTCTAACATCTGCTGTAGTATAAAATTTGATTTCGTTTTCCATATTTTTTTCTCCTTTCGTGTTTTATTTTATGATGATATTTTCCTTGTCCCTCATCATCTGGGATTTGTTAGATGGTAATTTACATTACTCCACTGGAATTTCACCACTCCGACTCCGTCCGAGTTGCACCCTATACGATGAGTTAAGGCTATGCAAGCGTCTCATTATGCTGTATCTAACAACTGAAATATTCAATTTTCAATGTGCCATTTAAAGAATTTGGGGTAATTCTATTGACTTTTTAAAGTAATTATTGTAAGCTATATATATCTACAAGTAATTACTTAACTTTATCAAAGTATAATGTAAGTTTTATAATTTGTCAAGTGATTACAGTAAAATTTTAAAATATTTTTTAGGAGTGTAAAATGAAAGCTAATTTTTATATAGAAAATCAACGTTTCTGCCTTGCTTTTGACAGATACATAATCGAAGAAATAAACGGAAAAAGATATGTTCTACCAGAAAAAGGAGCTAAAAATCATGCTTCAACTTTTTCAGATTGGATAGATAGATATTTAATAGATATTTTAAATATTGGAAAAAAAGTATATTACAATGAAGATGTTGAAGATATAGAAATTTTAGATTATGTACGAAACTATGGCTTATTTGGATTTATGGCTGATTTTCCAGTTAATAGATATTATGTGTTAGATGATACTGTTGCTTTAAGAGATTATAATTTAATTAATTACGAAGATCATATAACAAATATAAAATTAGAAGAATACTTAAATTTCTTTATGCCAAAGCTAAATGATAATCAAATTAAAGAACTTATTGAAAAATGTAGAAAAGATATATCTCCTAGAATTATGGAGAAATATCTTACACCAGAGCTAAATGAATTTTTGATTTTCTCTAAAAACTATGGGGAACCTATTGATATGATTTTACAATATGCAAAAATTCTTTATGAACATCTAGTTCACTTTGTAGAAGAGCGTCACTTAATAAATTATTCTCCACTTATAGCAATAAATAATCTTTATACTAATATAGAGAGCTTGCACAATAATGAAATAGGTTTAGTTTATGGTTATTTAAAACAAGCAATAGATTTAAATTTTTTAGTAAATTTGTCACAAGATACAATTATGCTAAAGATCTGTAAATTCTGTCATAAAGCTTTTATACCTAAAAACTCAAAGGCAGAATATGATACACCACAATGCAAGAATAAAGCTAATGTTTATAGTTTTAGGAAAAGAGCTCAAGAAGAAGATAATTAACTTTAGAAAGGTATGAATAAAATATGGTAAAAGATGAAAAATATTTAATAGATCTAATTCATTATTTAGTTAAATTTCCCAAAGAAACAGAATGGCTAGAATTTAAAACTAATTATTATCAAGCTGATGAAATAGGTAAATATGTTAGTGCATTATCAAATTCAGCTACTCTATATGAAAAGAATTCTGGGTATATGATTTGGGGAATTGATGATGATACCCATGATATTGTTGGAACAACTTTTGATTATGAAACTAAAAAAGTTGGTAATGAAGAATTTCAAAATTGGCTACATAGATTATTAAAACCTAAAATTAATTTTGAATTTTATAAAGTAAAAGTTGATGGTAAAGATATAATAGTATTAGAGATACCAAAGGCAGAAAATGTTGTCACTAAATTCAAAAATGAAGCATACATAAGAGTTGGAACATCAAAAAAATCATTAAATGAAACACCTTTAAAAGAAAAAGCTTTATGGAAAATTTTAAATGCCACATCTTTTGAGGATGGTATAGCAATTGAAAACATTTCTGAGGACACGGTATTAGAGAAGTTAGATACAGAGGCATATTTTACATTGCTAGATATTCCTATTCCAGATGAAAAAGAAGGAATCTTTCACTATTTGCAACAAGATAAATTGATTTTAAAAGAGGATACTGGTAATTGGAGTATTACAAATTTAGGAGCAATATTATTAGCAAAAAATTTAGATGAATTTAATACTGTAAAAAGAAAAGGAATAAGAGTTATTCAATATAGAGGAAATAATAAGTTAGAAACAATAAGGGAACAAGTTGGAAATAAAGGCTATGCAATAGATTTTGAAAATATTATTGATATAGTAGATAATATTATTCCTAGAAATGAAGTAATTGGTAAAGCTTTAAGGAAAGAAGTTCCTATGTATCCAGAATTAGCAATACGTGAATTAATAGCAAATAGCGTCGTTCATCAAGATTTTTCCATTTCTGGAACAAGTCCTATGATTGAAATTTTTGAAGATAGAATAGAAATTACAAATCCAGGTATTCCATTAGTTGAAACAGACAGATTCCTAGATAATCCACCAAAATCTAGAAATGAACAATTAGCGTCATTCTTAAGAAGAATTGGTGTATGTGAAGAGAGAGGAAGTGGATTTGATAAAGTTGTAGCTAAAACTGAAGAATTCCAATTGCCTGCACCCAAAATAGATGTTTATAAAGAACATACTAAAGTAACTTTATTTGCACATATTCCATATGCTAAAATGGATAAAGAGGATAAATTAAGAGCTTGTTATCTACATGCTTGTTTGAAATATGTAAATAATGATTATCTAACAAATACAAGCTTAAGAGAAAGATTTGGAATTGCTCAAAAAAATAATGCTATGGTTTCTAGAATTATAAAAAATGGAATAGAGGAAAATTTGATAAAAGCATATAATGAAGATACAGCTCCTAAATATATGAAATATGTTCCTTATTGGGCTTGATTTAACTTGATTTTAACTTGACTGTAACTTGATTTTTTATAAAAATTATTTTTTTAGAATTCTGGAATTCCTGATAAATCAAGAATTCTAGAATTTTATGTAAAATGAATTTAACTTGACTGTAACTTGATTATAAATAAAAATAATAATAAATTGAATAAAATTGAAAGGGTAGAAAATGAAAATAGAATTCGGTGATATTATAGCAATTTTAGCATTAATAATTTCTATAATAAATTTAATAATATATTTTATAAATAATAAAAAGAAAATAGAAATTAATTTAAATACATATAGATTTACTAAACTTCCTAAAGGCTATTTTTACATATTTAATGTTCAGATTGTTAATAAATCAAGAACTCCAATTGCAATAAAAGGAATAAATTGCAATGGTAGTGATAACCCACCAATTCCATATTTAGTAAAAGAGAATACTAGAAAAAGTGGAAAAGAAATATTAAGTTATGAAAAATATATGACTATAGAATTTCCAGTAAACCTAAATTCATTAGAAGGAAAATCTGGATATTTAGAATTTAAAAGTGATGTGGAATTAAAATTAGAAGATTTAATGTTTTCAATATACACTAATAGAGGCACTATTGAGAATCTTCATTTAAATATTGATAAAGCCAAAGAAGAAACTGCCTATAGTCCTTTTGATTAGCTAAAAATATAAATATTTATTATAAAAATAATTAAAATTAAGGAGTTGTTATAATATGTCTTTTGAAATATACGATGCTAAAGAAAATGAGAAAGAAATAATCTTAAACCTAATGCAATTATACACATATGAATTAAGCTTTTTTGAAGATGAAACTACTAACTTTCAATTATTAGATTCAGGACTATATGCTATGAGTAAATATATAGAATTATATTGGAAAGAGGAAAATCGACATCCTTATATATTAAAATTTAACGGAAATTTAGCTGGCTTTGTTTTAGAAAGATTTAATGAAGAAAATCATAATGAAATAGCGGAATTTTTTGTTATAAATAAATATAGGAAACTTGGTGCTGGAACATTTATGGCAAAAGAAATGTTTAAAAAATATAAAGGAAAATGGGAAATACGAACATTATTAAAGAATAAGAGAGCTCAAGAATTTTGGAGAAAAGTTGTAAAAGAAGCTAGCAACGGAAATTATGAAGAACATTTAATAAGAGATAATAGTAGATATGCATTTTATTTTGAAAATTAATATTCAAACTATATTTGTTGATAGCATAAGTGGAATAAACTAACATTTAATTGAGAGTTTAAAAATTAATGTTAAAAGATAGGAGATTAGAATGAACAATTATTTAGAAAATTTAGATGAAACAATAAAAAAATATTTTAAAATATTATCAGATGAATTTCCAGAATTTTTATATGACTATATAAATACACCAGAAATGCAAAAACAAGCAGGAATTAGTGTAAGTTGTGGAACTATATATTCGAAAATGTATAATCAAATGTGGTATTCTAGTTTGGATCATAGTGTAGCAGTAGCTTTAATTATATGGAATTTCACAAAAGATAAAAAACAAACATTGTCAGGATTATTTCATGATATAGCAACACCTGTATTTAAACACACTATTGATTTTATGAATAAGGATTATGAAAAACAAGAATCAACAGAAGAACTAACTACAAAAATAATTAGTGAATCAAAAGAAATAATGAATTTGTTACAAAGAGATGGAATAAAAGTAGAAGAAATATCAGATTATCACATATATCCTATTGCAGATAATGATACACCTATGCTTTCAAGTGATAGATTAGAATATACGCTTTCAAATGGATTAGGAGCAACTGAGAAAATATGGGGATTAAAGGAAATAGAAGAAATATATAAAAACATAGAAATTCAAGAAAATGAAGAAGGAATACAAGAATTAGGATTTAAAGATTTGAAAATAGCTGAAAAATTTGTACATACAATGAGCATATTATCTAGATTGTATAGAAGAGAAAAAACAGTATTTTCAATGCAATTATTAGCAGATATAATAAAAAAAATGTCTGATAAAAATATGATAAGTGTAAGCGATTTATATAAATTATCCGAAAAAGAAGTTATAGAAAAAATAGAACATTGTAATGATGAAAATATATCTAAATGCTTTAATATTTGGAGAAATGCTACTGAAATTAATACAAGTGAAATATTACCAATAAATAAATATTATGTTAACATAGAAAAGATGAAAGTAAGATATATAAATTCATTAGTACGAAATGACAATAAATATGAAAGAATTTATGATATTTCAGAAAATGCCAAAGAAGATATTGAAAAAACTCTTAATTATAAAACTGCAAAATATACTTATTTGGATTTTCAATTTAATAAATAAAAATTGTTAAAGAGCAGAATAAAATCTGCTCTTTAATGCTAATCTAATTCTCTATTTTAATACTCAATATCAAAATCATCATCTTTCTTCTTAAATTGGTTTATATCAAGTTGTTTCTCAAAATTAAAGTTAGTATATGCTTCTTTCTCAAAATCTCGTACAAGTTCATCCTCAGACGGATATGAAAACTTATGGCAAAGCCATTTAATAAATCTTTTTAAAGTCACTTTAAATTTTTCAATCATTTTATTTAAGTTCTTATTTTCCTGTTTTAATTTGTTAATTTCTTTTTTATATTCATGTTCCATATTATAAGCTTTACTTTCATATTTCAACTCTAATTCTTTTTCTTTATTTTCGAGTTCTTTTTGTAATAAACTATTTGAAAGTTTTAGATTTGTACTTTTTTCTACCATTTTTATATAATCTTCTTTGAAATTTTCAGCAAAATCTACTGTATTTACTTGTTTTGATAATTCTTTATGCAATGTCTTGTTTTCTTGATAAAACTTTTGGATTAGTTCATCTCTAGGTTTTATTATTGCATTTTCTATTTTTTCATCACGATTAAATATAGCTCTTTTAAAGTCTTTAATATTAGGCGTTTTAGGTAATTCTAATGTTATATTTTCTAAAATTTTTTTCGTATTTTCAAAATTAGTTATTTGTTTATAATTTTGAATTGTTTCATTTTTTCTTTTTGTTTCTTCAGCAGGTAATCCTCTTTGCAAATCAAAACCTTTGCTTGTTATATATTCGTGAAAAGCATTTTGCAAATTTCTATAACTGTCTCTACCTTTCCAAAAATCCCTACAACATACTTTATCAATTTCATGTCCATCTTTATCTTTTGTATGGATTACTGGAATGTAAATCAAATGCATATGTGGAGTTGTTTCATCAAAATGAACTACAGCTGATATTATATTTTTCTCTCCGAGATTTTTATAATTACAAATAAACTTGTAGCTTTCTTCAAAATATCTTTTAGTTTCTTCCGTTCCAATTGTATCAAAGAATTCTTTATCTGATGTAAATATCATTTCGCACATTATTATGCTGTTACTTCTTATTTGTCCTTGTAAATTGTATTTCTTCTTTAGTTTGTCAAATTCTTTTGTGTAACTTAATTCATTTTTCTTGAAATAATAATTTAAGTTTGATTTGCTAATATCTATTTCCTTATTTGAATGTTTTTTTGCTTTCCTATCATTATGAACACATATTCCTATTGCTTGGCTCCTTGTTAATTTCTCATTTCTTACTATAGCATAACTCATTGCTCCGAAGTCCTTTCTTACTCGAAACAAATTTATTTGTCTAACACACTAGACAAGTTTTTCAAACTTATCCGTGTGCTCTACAAGGCTTTCCTAAAAATGCCTTAACATTTTTAGGCTATAAATTATAATGAACTTGTCATTATAATTTATAGTGAAATTGCACATATAAAGTAGAGCTAGCAATTTCATATCCAAGCTATTTCTTACGATGTTGCCTAGTTAATTATCATAAGCAAAGTTAGCATAGAGAAAATCAAGTGAGCCATCTTCATAGGTCCTTCCCTTATAAGCAGCCGTATTCTCTTTTTTCTTTGTAATAGAAATATTGGTATTTCCTAAACTATTATATAAGCAAATCATCAAATAATTTTTAGCATTTTGTATATTAGGTATATTTTTCAATATATCTAATAACTGTATTAAATTTTCTTTTACTATAAGTTTTAATTTATCTAAAATTTTATAGTGATTAACTGTTACACTTCCAACTTTTAAAGTATCTTTATAATATAGGCTGTCAATAACATCTTCTAAGATAGTTTTTTCTTTTTGAGGAAATTCATCTAGTTTGCATTTATCTTTTATTTCTTTTAAATGAAGTTCATCATGGCTATTAGGATTGATAGAATTAGTATTGATTATATTAGTTTTGATATTATTAGTATTGATTCCTCGTAAATTCTCCGATTCAAGATTCGTAATATCTTCGTTTCCAGAATCGTAATTTTTACGATTCAAGAAACGTAAATTTTCCGTTTCTTCATGTTGTATTTTCCCAACATATATTAAATTAGGCTTTCCTAATCCTTGTCTTCTTTCTTGCACAAGTCCAACATCATTTAACTGTTTAAATGCTTTTGTAGCAGTTTTATCAGATAAATTTAATTTTTCTTGTACTTCTTCTCTTGTAAAAATCAAATATATATTTCTTTCTGCATCTATCCAATGATTTTTTTGAGATAGTGATAATCTATCTAGTAAAAATCCATATAGTATTTTACTATCAGAATTTAGTTTATCTTTGTATAAAGAACTTACAAATAGTTCTTGTGGTATTTTATAATATGAATTTTCTAAATATTCATTATCTTTATAAGGTTTAAATTCCATAAAAAAGTTCTCCTTTCTGTTTATTTGAAGAACTTTAAAACTACTTGATAATTTTCCTTGAAACTTTCTTGAAACATTATAAAAATTTTCTTGAAACTCTTTCTTGAAGAAAATAAGCAAATTTTGTAGAATTTTTCTGAACTCAAAAAAATTATGCTATTCTTCATTTTTATTGAAAAATAGCATAATTTATAACTTTTGGATTTCTCCAAATTCTCTTAAATTCCCTTGAAAAAGGGCAAAAAATGGTCGAGGTGACAGGGATCGAACCTGCGACCTCATGGTCCCAAACCACGCGCGCTACCAACTGCGCTACACCTCGATTTACAGAGTACCAATATAATATAGCATACAAAAAAAGAAATTTCAAGACTTTTTTCATAAAATTTTAAAAAAACTTGAATAATCAAATTATAACTGTTATAATATTAGACGTACATGCACCAGTAGCTTAGCTGGATAGAGCATTCGGCTACGAACCGAAAGGTCGGGGATTCGAATTCCTCCTGGTGCACCAAGCCAAGAATTAGCAATAATTCTTGGCTTTTTTATATATAAGAAAACCACGTGCTATGCGCGTGGTTCAAAAAAAGCGATAGCAATGTATGAAAAACCTCCAAT
>CALXVT010000039.1 GCA_944392175.1 uncultured Clostridia bacterium | reverse complement strand
AAAATGGCAGTAGTTGCAATGAAACAATTACTAGAAGCAGGTGTTCATTTTGGACATCAAACAAGAAGATGGGATCCAAGAATGGCAGAATATATATTCCAAGCTAGAAATGGTATTCACATCATCGATTTACAAAAAACATCAAAAAAATTAGACGAAGCATATAGCTTTGTAAAAGAACAAGCAGAAGAAGGAAAAACAGTTCTTTTTGTAGGAACTAAAAAACAAGCACAAGAATGTGTTAAAGAAGCAGCTGAAAAAAGCGGAATGTACTATGTAGATCAAAGATGGCTAGGAGGAATGTTAACAAACTTCAAAACTATCAGAACTAGAGTAGAAAGATTAAAAGAGTTAGAAAGAATGGAAGAAGACGGAACATTTGATGTTTTACCTAAAAAAGAAGTAATTGGACTTAAAAAAGAAATGGAAAAATTAGAGAAAAATTTAGGTGGAATAAAAGAAATGGAAGAACTTCCAGGAGTTTTATTTGTAGTAGATCCTAAAAAAGAAAGAACAGCTATATTAGAAGCTAAAAAATTAAACATACCAGTTGTAGGATTAGTAGATACAAACTGTAATCCAGAAGATGTAGACTATGCTATTCCTGGTAATGATGATGCTATAAGAGCTGTTAAATTAATAGCAGATGTAATGGCAAATGCTATCATAGAAGGAAGACAAGGAGAAACATTCGAAACATCAGAAGAACAAGTAGAAAATTCAGAAAATGAAGAAAAAAGCATTGAAGAAATCGTTGCTGAAGAATCTGAAAAAGTAGAAGAATAAATTTAGGAAGGTGAGAAAATATAAAATGTTAATTTAAACAAAAAGATTGATATTTTAATTCTCGCCTTTTTGTTTAAATAAAAAATAGAAGGAGGAATAATAATGATAACAGCGGCTCAAGTTAAAGACTTAAGAGAAAAAACAGGTGCAGGAATGATGGACTGCAAAAAAGCATTAACAGAAACAAATGGAGATATGGAAAAAGCTATAGAATATTTACGTGAAAAAGGAATTGCAAAAGCAGGTAAAAAATCTGGAAGAATTGCAGCAGAAGGATTAGTAGAATGCTATATTTCAGAAGATGGAAAAACAGGAGCAATCGTAGAAGTAAATGCTGAAACAGACTTTGTAGCTAAAAATCAAGAATTCAAAGATTTTGTTATGGATGTAGCAAAACAAATCGTAGAAAAAAATCCAGCAGATGTAGAAGCCTTATTAGCACAAGAATCAATTTCAGAAGCAGGAAAAACAGTGCAAGAAGTTTTAACAAATAAAATAGCAACTATCGGAGAAAACATGAATATTCGTAGATTTGCAAGATTTGAATCAGAAGGATTAGTTGCAAAATATATACATGGTGATGGAAAAATTGCAGTATTAATCGAAGTAACAAAAAATAATCCAGACTTAGCAAAAGATATATGTATGCAAATAGCAGCAGCAAGACCTGAATTTGTTAGAGATTCAGAAGTACCAGAAGAAAGAGTTGCTAAAGAAATGGAAATATTAAAAGTTCAAGCTATGAACGAAGGAAAACCAGAAGCTATAGCAGAAAAAATGGTACAAGGAAGATTAAAGAAATTCTATGCAGAAATTTGTTTAGTAGATCAAGAATTTGTTAAAGATCCAAGCAAAAAGATTTCTGACATATTAAAAGAAAATGATATGGATGTAGTAAGATTTGTTAGATTCGAAAAAGGTGAAGGAATCGAGAAGAAAGAAGAAAACTTTGCTGAAGAAGTTGCAAAACAATTAAAATAATATAAAATTAATATGGAGTAGTTATGAAAAATCATATACTACTCTTTTTTTTGTAAAAACTGTATACTATCTGATAATTTTTGTAGTATAATAATAAGGAATTTTTTAGGAGGGCAGTATGGAAGAAAACGATTTTTCAAAAAGTTTTTATGTAAAAAGTATTTTAGTAACAATTGTTATTACAGCATTAATTGCTTCAATGGTTACAATAATTGTAATAAATAATACAGGAAGTAGTAATTTAATAGAGAATATAGAAACGAAATTAAAAAATATTCAAGGAATTATAGATAGTGATTATTTAGGTAAAATTGATGAAAATACAGTACTCGATTCAACAATTAAAGGTTACGTTTCAGGCCTTGGAGATGAATACTCAGAATATTTTACTAAAGAAGAACTAGAAGAATATAAAAGTGATAATATTGAGGGAGCATATGTAGGAATAGGAGTATATATTATTCAAGATACAGAAAAGAATGCTATAAGAGTTATTGCTCCGATAGAAGGATCACCAGCAGAAGAAGCAGGAATTAAACCTGGTGACTATATTGTTAAAGTTGATGGAGAAGAAGTAACTGGAGAAAATATTACAGAAGCTACAAACAAAATGAAAGGTAAAGAAGGGACAAAAGTAAAAATTCAAATCTTAAGAGATGATCAAACAATAGATATGGAAGTAGAAAGAAAAAATGTAAAAATAAATCATGTAGAATCTGAAGTCCTAGAAGATAATATAGGTTATTTAAAAATCTCAACATTTGACGAAGGATGTAGCAAAGAATTCGAACAGAAATTACAAGACTTACAAAATAAAAATATAAAATCATTAATTATAGATTTAAGAAATAATGGTGGAGGTATAGTTGACGAAGCATTAGCAATAGCAGATTTATTTACAGATAAAGACGTTACTCTATTGATTACAAAAGATAAAAATGGAAATGAAGAGATAAGAAAATCACAATCAGATAAGAAAGTAGATTTACCGGTAGTTGTACTTACTAATGAAAATACAGCAAGTGCTTCAGAACTACTAGTTGGAGTATTAAAAGATTATAATATAGCAAAATCAGTTGGAACTGTAACTTTTGGAAAAGGTGTTATACAAGAATTGTTAACTTTGCCAGATGAAAGTGGATTAAAGATTACTACAAATGAATATTATACTCCAAAAGGAAGTAAAATAAATAAAATAGGTATAGAACCAGATGAAAAAGTGGAATTACCAGATGAATATAAAAATGTTCTTGATGTTCCAAAAGATAAAGATACACAATTAAATAAAGCAATAGAATTACTAAAATAAAGGAGAGTATAATGAAGTTTCCAGAACATACTAAAGCAAAAAGTAAACAAAGAAAACAAATATATTTAATTATAGCAACAATAACTTTAATAATGGTTATAATAATAGGATCATTTACTACTAAATTAGTAAAGAATGGATTGAATTTAAGAGGTATGCTTATGACAAGTATAGGGCAGGAAGAACAGGATATTGAAAACTTAGAACCATTATATTGTTTGGTAATGGGAATAAGTGAAGACATCTCAACTGAGCTAACTGATACAATTATGTTATGTGCATATTTCCCTCAAGAACAAAAAGTTTCTATTTTATCAATTCCAAGAGACACATTTGTAGGAGATGATCCCAATAATACTACATCTTATGATAAGATAAATGCATTATATCAAACCTCTCCAGAAAGAACATTACAAGCAGTTAGAGAATTAACTGGAGTAGATGTAAGAAATTATGTTGTTATAAATAATAATGCTTTAATAAAACTTATTGATGCAGTTGGAGGAATATATTTTGATGTTCCAATAGATATGTGGTATGATGATGAGTCACAAAATTTGCATATATATTTAAATAAAGGTTATCAATTATTAAATGGAGAAAATTCAGTAAAAGTATTAAGATTTAGACATAATAATGATATGTCAACATATCCTAAAGAATATGGAGAACAAGATATAGGAAGAATGAGAACACAAAGAGAGTTTATAAAGGCAGCAGCAAAACAAATTCTTTCAACTAGTAATATATTAAAATTAAATAAATTGCTGGAAATAGTTTTTGATAATGTACAAACAAATTTATCAATATCTGATTTAATAAAATATGTGCCATCAGCTACGGAATTTAATACGGAAAATATGCAAACAGATGCACTTTCTGGAGTTGCTGATTACCTTGGAGTATTATCATTCTTTATTGTAGATGAAGATGATTCGGAACAAAAAATAAGTTCATTATTTAATCTTTCTATTGATGAAATACATGAAAATAAAGAAAAGTTTGAGCAGGAAAGGAAAACTAAAAAGAATACTAAGACTGAAAATACAACAAATAAGAATGATGACAATAATATATCTACTGAAAGTACTACTGATACAGAGGAAATTACAGAAATAACACCACCAACTATTAAAGAAACAAATAGTTTAGTAGTAAATCCTGGAACAAAAAAGAACAAATAAAGTTCTGCAAAAAGCAGGACTTTATTTTTATGTATGATAAATTGACTTTATTAATGTTTATCTGTTAAGTCTATAATTTTATTTAAAACATCGCAATATTTTTGGTAAGCTGTTTCATTAGGCATTACCAAAAAGTCATTAATATTAAAATCTTTTGGTGATATTGTATTTGTAATTAATTCTCCAGAAATATTTCCTGATTCATTTTTTAGTAAATTTAAAGTATCTTTAGCATTAACTTTAGCAAGACCTAAAACTTCATTTTTATCAAACATAAAATCTTTTTCATTTCCATCATATTTACAAACATAAACATTGGAAAAAGCTCTATCGTGAAATTCTGTACCATCTTTTTTTATTTTATCTGCTTTGTATTTGTAAACATTTACTAATTGGGCATTTTCGTAATTTACAGCAATTCCAATTTCTTCTTTTATTTCTCTTGCGAATGCTTGCTTTACAGTTTCGCCAGTTAAAAGATGCCCAGATGCAGTAGTGTATAATTTATTTTCATCTTTCCTTATTTGAAAGTAAATATTTCCTTTTTTATCATATAACCAACAATGTACTGTTTTATGCCATAATGCATTTTTATGTACTTTTTCTCTTGTTTCTTTTCCTATATAATTTCCACTTTCATCATAAATATCTAAATATTCCATATAAATTTCTCCTCTTTATTAATTATATGTAAATTTTAACACAATGAATAAGATTATTAAAGTGAAAATTTGAAATGCTTGAAATAAAAGAATAGTTATGATATAAAATGTAAAAAGTTGAAAAAGAGAAAGGGAATAAAATGAAGGGATTTATAGAATTAATAAAGAGAAAAAAGATAGGGACATTTTTAATAAGTTTATTCTTTTTTATAATTGGATTATTGATTGTTATTTTAGGTCTAAGTATGTTATGGATGACAAAAACAGCAGGAGAAACAGATATAAGTGTATCTATGATAATTTGCATTTTTGGTGCGATTGTTTTAATTATTGGATATGCAATTCCTAAAGTTATTTTAAAACTTGACAAAACAATAGAACAAGAAAAAGAAAATGAAGATAATGAAAAAAGAGAAAACATAAAGAATATAAAAGGTATTAGACTAGCAACAAACGAAGAAAAAGAAAATTATATTACAAACAAAAAAATAAAGAAAAAAATTAGTTTTCAAATGTTGTTATTAATATGTTTAATATTTTGGACTGGTATCATATTTATAATAGTTAATGTGGTAATTAATATTGGGAATATGAATTTATTGTTGGTGGGTATTTTATTAGTAATAATAGGTACAATTATATTTTTTACAAATAGAAATAGTAATAAAAAAGAAATAAATAAAATTATGCAGAGTAATGTTTATATTGCAGATTGTGTGGCATTTGAAAGGAAAATTAAAACATATAGATATGATGATTACATTGATGAAAGGCGCATACATAGAAATATAACATTATATCTTATAAGGATAACAGATGGGGAATATAAAATTAATAAATGGTTTTCAATAGATCCAAAATATTACTATGAAAAAGAATTAAAAGTAAAATTATATGTATCTGATGAAATAGATGTATATGATATCTTAGTAGCTAAAGAATAAATAAACTTTAGCTACTATTTATTAGGTGTATAGAAAATATAGAACTTTGCATAATTATGTAAATCATGGTATAATAATAAGTGGAACTTAAGTTGAATTATTATTTTTAAATCAGTTTTTGTATGAAGATGCTTGAAAAGATATATAGCAGATAAATACAATCATAACTGATTTAAAGAAAAAGCAGGAGGAAACAAAATGAGAGAGAGTTACACAACAAATAGCATCAAAGAAGCAACAGCAGTGACACATTCAGGAGTATTTCATGCAGACGAAGTGTTTGCAACGGTAATACTTAACCGGGCTTTAGGAGGTATAAAAGTGCTTCGGACCAATATAGTACCGAAGGAACTACCTGACGATGTCATTGTATATGATATCGGAGAGGGGAAATATGACCATCATGGTCTGGCACAGAAAGACCATTCAAATGGAGTGCCATATGCTGCATGTGGAATGATATGGAAAGACTTCGGTTGGAAGATAAAAGAGATAAAGGATTGCAAAAATTCTACTCTCGCTTATCACATCATAGACGAAGAACTCATCCAGGGCATTGACGCGGCAGACAATGGCAAGATGCCCCAGGCTAAATACCCAGTTCAGGAACTTGGGATTTATAAAATAATTTCACAGTTTAATCCGAATTGGGATGAGGACATTTCCACAGAAGAATGTTTTGAAAAAGCCTGCGATTTTGCTGACAACATCTTCGAAAATGTACTTGCAAATGCAGTAGCAAGGGCAAATGCATATGAAGAAGTAGATGAGGCTATTTCAAAATCCAATAATGGTATCATGGTATTTGAAAACGGCTATGTGCCGTTTGAGAACCTGACCATTATTTCAGCAAATCCCAAGGCATCTGGAGTATGCTTTGCAGTATATCCTTCCTTGCGTCAGGATTGGGCTTGTAAAGCCGTACCAAAAGAACAAGGTGGAAAAAAACAGAGGAAACCTCTTCCGGAAGAGTGGAGAGGCTTATCTGCTGAAGAGCTTCAGAAGGTGACCGGAGTAAAGACTGCAAACTTTTGCCATCCGGCGGGCTTCATGTGTACAGCGAAAACACGTGAGGACGCCATAAGAATGGCGGAGCTTGCAATGCGAAGCTAATGAGAAGAGAGAAGGCAAAGTTCTACAATTGTAGAACTTGCCTTTTCTCTTTGTTTGATTTTATTAGTTTAGAATGTATTAAAAATCAAAGATTCTGATAGTAATCCTAATTTGCAATATAACATTGAAAAATTATGTAAAGTGTAGTATAATATTAATGATTTTTGTAATTAACTTCCTTAATCTGATAGTTAATATCAGTTAAACATAAAATTTCATAACATAAAAAATTAGGAGGAGAAAAATGATATTACAAATTGTATTACTAATGCTGTTATTTATTTTTGTGGTAAGCTTACTTTCATATCAAGGTGAGGAGTTTAAAAAACGGGCAGAAGAAATAATTCAGTTGTATAATGATACTGAAAAGTATATGATAAAAAATACAGTGTGGACTGAACCAATTCATTACGAAAGTGAATTCTGCTCTTTTGATTTTTCAAGTTCAAAAGACATTGAAGAAAATATCACATACATGATAACAGAAGCGATAAAATGCTTTAAGAGCCAAAATATAATAGCAAGGATCAAAAATGAAACTTTGTTTGATGAACTAAGTTTCATACAAAGAAAGCTAGTATATTTGTATACTTTTAGCTAATTGTGGAATAATTGAAAAAACGCCAATGTGAAAATTGGCGTTTTTTCAATTTTTTGGCCAGATTAAACAACTAAATAATTAAATAGTTTAGATAATGAATTGTTTGGATTTTATAAATATTATTGATAAATAATAAATTAAAAAAATATAACTTATAAAAAGTATACAAAATATATTTGTATATGATAAAATAGCCAAAAAGGAGGATAATGATGGAAGAAATTGTAGAAAACATAAAAATAGCATATCTTCGCTATAAAGATAATAATTTTATAACTTGTTTTAGCTATTTAAAAAGTATAATACAAGATATTATAGAAATTGATTATGAAATTGGTAGTGATATTTTTTGGAGAACTTTGGCTACGGATGTTTTTATAGCACTTAATTTAAACGAATTTTCTAATATAAAATGTTGTTCAGAAATAAAAATAGATTTTTTATTAAAAGAAGATGATGAAATACAAAAAGATATTTTGAACTTTTGTAACAAATTTAGAAATAATGATAAAATTGATTTTATAAGTCATATTGAGAATGTAAAAGTTGATGCATTTAAAAAAATAGTAGATAATATAAAAATATATATAAATAAAATTGACAAAGAGATTATAATTAGAAATAATTCGGATGTAATAAAATATTATAAGTTGAATTGGTATAAAGATAATTTTGATGAAGGACCAATTACTAATTATATAAAAACAAATAAAAATAATAAAGATTTATGTATAGATGCTGCTAGAGACTTACAATTTGGATTAGTTAAAATTATCATTAACGAAACATCAGTAGATATTTTAAAAAATAGTTGTTATTTTGAAGATATAGAATATACTTTCTTTGGAGAATTTTATGGCTTATTATGTTATTTAACTAAAAAAGAACCAATGATTAGTGAGTATAAAAAAGAATCTTGTTATGATTTAATAAGATTTTTGAAAAATAAAGGATTAAGAGGAGATGCAATTATACAAATAAAGAATGGTTATAGAGAGCGAAGAATTGATTATTCAAAATATTTGGATAGAATTATAAATAAAATCTCAAAATATACTTTTGCAAAAAAGGTATTAAAAACAATATATAAAATGGAATTCGAAGAAGATAAAGTAACTTTTAGCAAATCATATACATCTGGTCATGGAATAGATACTTATTTAGAAATTTATAAAATAGATAATGACATTTATGATGAACTTAAAGATGATAAAACTTTGTTAAAAACATTTGGAAGTCAGGAAAGTACAGAAGTAAAGATATGCCTAAGAAATATGGACGGTTTTGAAGATTATGTGTTTGACAAAGATCTAATATTAGTAAGAGACTTATTTATAGAAGAAGGTGATTATAAAATATCTTGTTATTCATTGACTGATTGGTAAAATTAACATAGAATAATAAAACTGTGGAAATAGAACACAAAAATTCTTACCACAGTTTTAATTATTTTTTAAGGATTAAATCAAATTATTCTAAAACATTTAATTTTAAATTTAAAAATTCATTATATTATTAGGAGTTCAATACAAATAGTTGTTTTGGTGCCATTGGGCAGAATCGAACTGCCGACCTTCGGGTTACGAATCCGCTGCTCTACCAACTAAGCTACAACGGCATAAAATCTAACAACAATAATTTTATACTCAAAAAAAGATAAAAGCAATACTTTTTAGCCTTAATTTATAGAAATTTATAAAATATTATGGTACAATACTATAGATTTAAAAATAAATGTAAGAAGGAAGAAATTATGGGATTTTTTAGCAAATTAAAAGAAGGATTAAGTAAGACAAAAAATTCTTTTGACGAAAAAATAAATAATGTATTTAGTCACTTTAGAAAAGTAGATGAAGAGCTTTTAGAAGAACTAGAAGAGGCGTTAATAATGTCTGATGTAGGAATGGATACATCATTAAAAATAATAGGAAATTTAAGAGATAGAATAAAAAAAGAAAAAATAGAAGATGAAGAAGGAGTTAAAACAGCATTAAGAGAAGAAATGAAAAAAATGTTAGATGTTGAAGATAACTCTCTTAAGTTAGAAACTACACCATCAGTAATATTAGTTGTAGGAGTAAATGGAGTTGGTAAAACAACATCAATAGGAAAAATAGCTAATAGATTAAAAAAAGATGGAAAAAAGGTTGTTATTGCAGCAGCTGATACATTCAGAGCAGCAGCCGTAGAGCAATTAGAAATATGGGCAAATAGAGTAGGATGTGATATGGTAAAAAAGGAAGAAGGTTCAGATCCTGCCTCAGTAGTATTTGATGCAATAAAGATTGCAAAAGAAAAACAAGCAGATGTATTAATATGTGATACAGCTGGAAGATTACACAATAAAAAATATTTGATGGACGAACTTGCCAAAATAAATAAAATCATAAATAAAGAATTACCAGATGCATCAAAAGAAACATTATTAGTATTAGACGGTACAACTGGACAAAATGCAATTTTACAAGTTAAGGCATTTAAAGAAACAGTAGATATTACTGGTTTAGTTCTTACTAAATTAGATGGCACAGCTAAAGGTGGAGTTGCAATAGGAATAGTCGCAGAAAATCACATACCTATAAAATTTATAGGTGTTGGAGAACAAATTGATGACATGGAAAAATTTGATTCAGAAGATTTTGTAAATGCTATAATATAATGGAGGTATATCATGGAACAAAAAACAGATAATAATACTCAAGTAAAAAAAGAGAAAAAAAGTAAAAAAAGAATGTTACTAGTTTTATTATTCCTTGCATTAGTAGTAATAATAGGCTATATAGGTTTAAGAGGGGAATATTTAGAATTGCTAGAAATTGGTGAAAATTATACATCAGTATTTTGGCAAAACTTAACATATAAAGCTACAACATTTGGAGTAAATTTTGTAATTATATTTGTAGTAATATATTTAACAAATAAAGGAATAAAAAAAGAATTAAAAAATTTCTTTGATGCAGAAAAGAAACCAATGCCAAAATTACCAAATAAGTCATTAGCATTAGTAGTAGGAATTATAGTTAGTGCACTTACTATGGGACTATTTACAGAAAAGGCAATGTTATTTATAAATAATACTCAATTTGGTTTACAAGATCCAATATTCGGATTAGATATAGGATATTTTATATTCCAAAAACCTTTTATAGAAACAGTATTAATGTATATAATGTCATTAGTAATAGGAGTATTAGTATATTCAGTAATCTATTATATTGTAACATTTAATGTATGTTTTGACGGAATAGATAGAGAAACATTAAAGAAAAGTAATCTAGTAAATAAAATATTTAAATATTTGAAAATTTTAACAGTATTTTTAGCAGTTTATATAATTTTTAAAGTTCAAGATTTAGGAACAGATAGAAGTGTAACTCTTCAAGATGAAGATTCTACACAAATTTATGGTGCAGGTTTAACTAGTGTTACTATAAAATTATGGGGATATATAATATTTGCTATAGTTATGATTATATCAATATTTAGAGCAATTAACTATTTTAAAAATAAAAAAACAAAACAAACAGTTATATCTCTAGTAGTAATTCCTGGATATTTACTATCTTTGTTCTTAGTAATAACAATATTCCAATTAGCATATGTAAAACCAAATGAATTAGATAGAGAACAAACATATATAGAAGCAAATATTAGAAATACTAGAACTGCATATAATATTAATATACAAGAAAATGAATTAGATTCTACTCAAGCAAATAATTTAGATGTAATAAATGCTAATAGAGAAACTGTAGATAATACAGCAATTGTAAGTCAAGATATTACACTAGATACAGTAAATGACAAACAAACTAGTTCAGATTACTATAGCTATGATACTTCTCAAATAGGAAAATACAACATTGATGGCGAAGACGAGATAGTTTATTTATCACCAAGACAGGTAGAACCAGGAAATAGTGGAACTACCAATAATAAAACTTATGAATATACTCACGGTTATGGAACAGTAATAACTTCTGCAACAGAAACTGATGAAACAGGTAATTTACAATATATTCAAAAATCATTTGATGGTTCTGATAATCAAATAAATGTAAGTCAACCAAGAATATATTTCGGTTTAAATGAAAATTCACCAATAATAACAAATTCAAAAGATAAATCAGAATTTGATTATCCAAAGTCTGAAACAGAAAATATAGAAAATACATATGATGGAAAAGCAGGTCTTACAACTAACTTTTTAGATAGATTGATTTTAGGAATTAGAGAAAAGAATATGAACATAGCTTTCTCATCAAGTATAACAAGTGATAGTAAAATATTAATAAATAGAAATATTATAAAGAGAGTAGAAAAAGTATTTCCATATGTAATATATGATGAAAATCCATATCAAGTCATTACAGATGATGGAAGATTGGTATGGGTAATAGATGGATATACAACATCTTCAAATTATCCTTATTCTCAAATGACTACAATAGAAAGAAATGGAACAAGAGAAAGAATAAATTATATAAGAAATTCTGTTAAAGTAATTATAGATAGTTATGATGGAACAGTTAAATTTTATATAACAGATACAACAGATCCAATAATTATGGCATATAAAGAAATATATCCAGATTTATTTGCTGATAAGGATGAAAAAATACCAGAAGATATAGCATCACATTTTATATATCCAGAATTTTTATATAATATTCAAGCAAATATGTTAGAAAGATATCATAATGTAAAAACAGATGTATTATACAGAAGTAGTGATGTATGGGATAGAGCAACACATACAACTAGTCAAACATTAAGAACTACAGGAACACCAATAGATCCATATTATACAGCTGTAAAAACTGTAGATAGTGATAAAACTGAATTAGGATTGGTGTTACCATATACAATATATGAAAAACAAAGTTTAACTTCATATTTAGTTGGAACTTGTGATGAAAATGGAAATAGTAAATTAACTTTATATAAATATGGAGCAGATAGTAATGTTATGGGACCAATACAATTAGATACACAAATAGAACAAGATGAAGAAATTTCTTCAACAATACAAAATTTAAATGTTACAGGAACAAGATTAATTAGAAATATGATTATGGTACCAATTGATAATACTATTTTATATGTAGAGCCAATATATCAAGTAATGCTTAACGAATCAGAAGCTCCTGTTTTAAAGAAAATAATTGTAGCTGTTGGAAATAAAGTTGCAATTGGAGATGATTTATCACAAGCATTAACAAATTTAGGTTCACAATCTGCTATTAATATTGAAGTATCAAATACAGATAATATAGATTCTGTTATAGATGAGATTATAAAAGCTAATAATAATGTAAAGAATTCAACAGAAAATAATGATTTAGAAATGATGGGAAAAGATTTAGCAAGCCTTCAAGCATTAATTGATCAGTTAGAAGAGTTAGTAACAGAACAAAAAGAGCAAGAAGCTAAAGACGAAAAGTTAAATATTCAAGATGAAAATCTTATAAATGATAATACTATAACTAATACTGTAAGTGAACTTGAATAAAATTATATAAAAAAACGCACCATATAAATGGGTGCGTTTTTATGTTAGAAAAAGATATTAAAATATTAATAGAAAAAATAGATATGCTAAATTATAATTTAACTAAAAATCGATTAATGGATTTTTATGAAATATTTGGAAGTAGAAAAGAAGTATTATTTAGAAATTTATTTTCTGGAATTTGGAGAGGTGTTGGAATAGGAATTGGTGTAACTATAGTAACTGCAATAATAATTATTATTTTACAAAAAATAATAAAACTTAATATTCCAATAATAAGTGAATATATTACAGATATTGTTGAAATTGTCGAAAAAACAAAAACTATTAGATAAATAAATAATAAAAAATATACAAAATACTCTTTAAAAAATATGATATATTGTATATAATATCCGTATGAAATAGGAGGACTTATATATGAATTTACCAAATAAATTAACAATATTTAGAATAATATTAGTTCCAATAATGGTTATAATAACATTCTTTAATATAGATATAAAATGGATATTAGTAGATGTAATTTTTATTATTGCAGCAATTACCGATAAATTAGATGGATATATTGCAAGGTCAAGAAATCAAATTACAACATTTGGAAAATTTCTAGATCCTATAGCAGATAAAATATTAGTACTAGCTGCAATGCTTATATTAGTAGAAGCAGCAAGACTTCCAGCATGGATTCCTATTATTGTATTATTCAGAGAATTTATAGTATCTGGTTATAGATTAGTTGCAGTGGAAAAAGGTGGAAAAGTAGTTGCAGCTTCTGTATGGGGAAAATTAAAAACTGTAACACAAATGATTGCAATATTATTAGCATTCCTTGATGCTAATGCGTTTGGAGCATGTTTTACAGGCAGCTTAAGTGGATTTAGTTTTGTATATAATTTAATTGTAACTATTTTAATGATTATATCAGTTATAGCAACTATATTCTCTGGTGCAGACTACATAATAAAAGGAAAAGATTTATTTAAAGAAGAGGTTAAAGAAAATGGAAATAAATAAGGCAAAAGAAGAAATTACTAAATTAAGAAAACAATTAGAGATTTGGGCAAATAAGTATTATGACGAAGATAATCCAGAAGTATCAGATTATGAATATGATATGACAATGAATAAATTAAAGGCATTAGAAAAAGAGTTCCCCGAATTAGTAACTGCAGATTCACTTACGCAAAAGGTTGGAGGACATGTAAAAGAAGGATTTGATAAAGTAGAACATGAAGTTCCATTACAAAGTTTACAGGATATATTTTCATTTGAAGAATTAGAAGAATTTAAAGAAAGAGTTTATAAAGCAGCTAAAGAAAATAATATGGATAGTAAAGATGTTAAATTTGTTGTAGAAACAAAAATAGACGGACTTTCTGCAGCACTTGAATATAAAAAAGGAAAATTTGTAAGAGGTGCAACAAGAGGAAATGGACTAGTTGGAGAGGACGTTACAGAAAATTTAAAAACATTAAAAACTATTCCTAAAGAACTTCCAGAACCAATAGATATAACTGTAAGAGGAGAAGTATTTATTGGCAAAAAAGAATTTGAAAAAATGAATGAGGAAAGAGAACTTAATGAAGAAAAAACATTTGCAAATGCACGTAATGCAGCAGCAGGTTCGTTAAGACAATTAGATAGTAAAATAACAGCAAGTAGACCTCTAGACATCTATATTTTTAATGTTCAAAAAATAGAGGGAGATATAAAATTTAATTCTCATTATGAAGAATTAAATTATTTAAAAAAACTAGGTTTTAATGTAAATCCAGTTTTAATACCATGTAAAGATATACCAGAAGCAATAAAAGCGATAGAAAAAATAGGTGATGAAAGAGAAGATTTGACTTTTGGGATTGATGGTGCGGTTATAAAAGTTGATGATTTAAATTTAAGAGAAAAAATGGGAACTACTTCAAAAGTCCCAAGATGGGCTATAGCGTATAAATACCCACCAGAAAAGAAAGAAACAATTTTAAAAGATATTGTATGCCAAGTAGGAAGAACAGGTGCAGTAACACCAATGGCGATTTTAGAGCCTGTAAAAGTAGCTGGATCAACAATATCAAAAACAACACTTCACAATGAAGATTTCATAAAAGAAAAAGATTTAAGAATAGGAGATACGATAGTAGTACAAAAAGCTGGGGATGTAATTCCAGAGATACTAGAAGTAAAAAAGAAAAAAAGAACAGGAAAAGAAATTCCATACGAAATGCCAAAAGTATGTCCAGTATGTCGGAGCTCCTGTTGTAAGAGAAGAAGGAGAAGCAGTAAGTAGATGTACAGGAATTGAATGCCCTGCAAAACTAGTAAGAAATATAATACATTTTGTATCTAGAGAATGTATGAATATAGACGGGCTTGGAGAAAAAATAATTGAACAATTAATAGATAAAAAATTAATAAACAATATTGCTGATATCTATTATTTAAGTTTTGAAGATATAGCTTCATTAAAGAAAAATGGAAAGAAATTTGCACAAAATTTAATAGATGCTATAAATACAAGCAAGAATAATGATTTATATAGATTAATTGCAGCATTAGGAATAAGACATATTGGTGTTAAAGCAGCAAAAACACTTGCGAAAAAATATAAAACAATGGACAATTTGATGCAAGCTTCAGAAGAAAGTTTAGCAATGACAGAGGATATTGGTGGGATTTCTGCAAAAAGTTTATATGAATTCTTTAGACAGGATCAAACAATAGATTTAATAAACAAACTAAAAGATGTAAATGTCAATATGGAAGCAATAGAAGAGGAAGGAACAGATAACAGATTTGAAGGAATGACATTTGTGCTTACAGGTTCTTTAGAAAAATTCACAAGAAAAGATGCAAGTGATATTATAGAAAAATTCGGCGGTAAGACTTCTGGTTCAGTTTCTAAAAAAACAAGTTATGTTTTAGCAGGAGAAGAGGCAGGAAGCAAGCTTACAAAAGCACAAGATTTAGGAATTAATATAATATCAGAAGAACAATTTGAAGAAATGATAAAATAAAAGGAAAGGAAAATTATGGACGGAACATATACATTTGAAAGATTTGAAAAAGAATTGGACGAAGGATATCAAATGTATTACACATATGTAAGAAATAGATATTTACTATTTAAAACTGCAGAAAATTGTTACACACAAAAATTGATATCAGATCATCCAAAAAATCCACAACCTAAACAAATTGTAATAACACACAAAAGAATAGAAGAAATGTTTCCTTTTATGGAAGATATAGAATATAAAATTACTTAAGATAATTATATTCTACAAAAGTAGAAATTAATTATATATAAAATAAACTAAGGAGGAAGAAAATGAGTATTGAAAAATTTGTATTAAACGAAACATCTTATTTTGGATTTGGAGCAAGAGAGGTATTGACAGAAGAAATCAAAAACAGAGGATATAAGAAGGTTTTAGTTGTTACAGATAAATCTTTATTCGAAATAGGTTTAACAAAAAAAGTAACAGATAAATTAGATGAAGCAGGAATAGAATATACTGTTTATAGTGATGTAAAACCAAATCCAACAATAAAAAATGTACTTGATGGAGTAGAGGTTTGTAAAAATTACGGAGCAGATGTTATAGTAGCAGTTGGAGGAGGTTCTAGTATAGATACTGCTAAAGGTATTTCTATAGTTATGACAAATCCAGATAGAGCAGATATTGTTTCTTTAAATGGAAATTCTAATACAGTAAATAAAGGAATGCCATTAATTGCACTTCCAACAACACACGGAACAGCTGCAGAAGTAACAATAAATTATGTTATAACAGATGAAGAAAGAGAAATAAAAATGGTATGTGTTGATCCACATGATATTCCATTGGTTGCAATCGTAGATACTGAATTAATGTCTACATTACCAAAATCTATGGCTTCTTCAACTGGTATGGATGCTTTAACACATGCAGTAGAAGGATATATTACAAAAGCTCATAATACAATGTCAGATATGTTCCATATGAAAGCTATAGAGTTAATATTTAAGTATTTACCAGCTGCAGTAAATGAAAAAAATCAAGAAGCAATCGATAAGATGGGATTAGCACAATATATTGCAGGAATGGGATTCTCTAATGTTGGACTTGGAATTGTTCATTCTATGGCTCACCAATTAGGAGCTGTTTATGACACACCACATGGTTTAGCAAATGCAATTTTATTACCAACAGTTATGAGATTTAATGGACAAGATCCTGCAACTGCTCAAAGATTTAGAGAAATATTAATTCATATTGGAAGACCAGATGCAGAACATTTAAATGATCAAGATGTTATAAATACATTTGTATGGAAAATATCAGAATTATCAAAATCAGTTGGAATAACACAAACACTAAGAGAAGTAGGAGTAAAAGAGGAAGATTTTGGAATGCTTGCAGATAAAGCAATGCAAGATCCATGTAAACCAGGAAATCCAAGAGAAGTATCAAGAGAAGATTTTATAGAATTATATAGACAAGCAATGTAGAAAAAAAAAAAAACTACCCGTTCAACGGGTAGTTTTCTCTAGCCCTATAAGGGCTTGTTACTGGCAAGGACTTAAGTCCTTCT
>CALXVT010000038.1 GCA_944392175.1 uncultured Clostridia bacterium | reverse complement strand
GAAAATTGGAGAAGACAAAATCCAACAGAAGATATGGAACATTTCGAATTACAATTAAATAAAATGAGTGTAAGTGGAGCTCTATTTGATATGGTTAAATTACTTGATGTTTCAAAATCTGTTATTTCTAGATTTGATGCAGAAAAAGTATATAATGAATCATTAAAATGGGCAGAAAAATATGATGAAGAATTAGCAAACATGTTAAAAGAAGATAAAGAATATGCTTTAAAAATATTTGGAATAGAAAGAGGAAATAAAAAGCCTCGTAAAGACATTGCTAAATGGTCAGATGTAAAAAATGAAATATCATATATGTATGATGAAAAATTTTATTCACAAAATGTTAATTATGAATACCAAAAAATATCAGATAGTGATAAAATAAAAACAATATTGGATGAATATATAAATAATTATTTTGATGAAAATGATGACAAGCAAGAATGGTTTAACAAGATAAAAGAATTAGCTGGAAAATTAGGATATGCTAGCGAAGTAAAAGAATTTAAAGCAAATCCAGATAAATATGAAGCACATGTTGGAGATGTAAGTACTGTTTTAAGAATAGCTTTAACAGGAAGAGCTAATACTCCAGATATGTACGAAATTATGGAAATTATGGGAAAAGAAAGAATAGCAGAAAGGTTTAATAAGGCAAAGGATGTTTTATAAGGAAGGCATTTTGCTAAGTATTTCTTTGAAGTAATTACGAAACAATGACATTTGCTTTGCTTAGTAAGAAATAGGTAGTCTAATCTTGTTATATACGTAAAATCTAGCGATTTTTCCTATATAATAAACAAAGGAGAACTAATATATGGATAAATTAACCGATATTATGAACTTTTTTAAAGGAATTGAATTAAAGCAAGTAATTGATTTATTAATTGCAATAGCTGTTATAATATTCTTTTATATATTTAGCTCAGGATTGTCTTATATACTAATAAGAATATTTAAAAGAAAAAAGACTGATAAAGATAGAATAAAGAAAATGCCATTTTATGCACCATTAAAGATATTTTTTATAGTCTTAGGTGTCTTTATAGCAACAAGAATATTACAGATATCAGGTAAAGCAATGGAAATTATTGTTCTAGCTTTTAAAATAATATGTACAATTTTACTTGCAAAAGCTTTAGCTGGTTGTTTTACATCAGATTCAAAAACGATGACAAAATTTCAAAAGAAATTTATGACAGATGCAGATGATAATAGAATTAATTTTGTATACAAGATAATTAGATGTATAATATATATAATAGCAGTTTTAATTGTTATTGCATTATTAGGAATTAATCTGAATACTATCCTTGCAGGACTTGGAGTAGGAAGTGTTGTACTTACACTTGCAGCCCAAGATACTGCTAAAAACTTATTTGGTGGAGTTATGATATTAATTGATAAACCATTTGTTTTAGGTGATTGGATTCAAACTACGAATTATGAAGGAATAGTAGAAGATATTACTTTTAGAAGTACATTTATTCGTACATTTGATAATTCATTGGTAAATATACCTAATGGAGTTTTATCAAATGAAGCAATAATAAATTGGAGTAAAATGGAAAAAAGAAAATACAAATTGGATTTAAAACTTGCATTAGATACTCCAGTAGAAGTGATACAAAGAATTACAAGTAAAATTTATTTTATGCTTATAAATCATCCTAGTGTAATAAATGATGATACATATGTAAAATTTGATGAAATTCAAAATGATGGAATTTCAATTATGATTTATGTATTTACTAATTCAGTTGATTATGCAAGTTATTTAAATGCGAAAGAGCATATTAATAGAAACATACTAGAAATATTAGAAAAAGAAGATGTTAAATTATCATATCCTACAACAACAGTTTTACTTAATGACCAAAACAGTAATAAAAATAAAAAAGTTATAAAAAAATAAATACATCATATGATGTATTTATTTTTTCGTTTTTGTAGTACATATGGAATTTACCAATATATATTTGGAAGATGTAAAAACATTGTGTAGAAATACTTTATGTATAAAGTAGAATAATAATTAAAGGACGTTAATGTAAAATCTATTTTGACATAATTAACATAATGTAGTATAATGCTATTTGACAATTGTTTACTTAGCTTAAAATAATTTAGGAGGAAAAAATATGTCAGAAAAAATTAAAATTTTATCACCAGTTGTCGAACGGTACTCAATCGATGTTTCTATTCATATAGAACGTCCAGTGCTAATAGTAAACGGATGGACTATATATGATGCTGAGGAATATTTTATTCGGCAGAGAGATCACGCAGAGACACATCAAAGAAAAGTTGAGTTAGATAGAGCAAGAGCTCTTCTTAAATGTGCGAGCAGTTGGAATGCACTTCTTAAAGAGGTAAGAAATGTAGAAAATGATAAAAAGCTTATTTTTTCATTTACATTTCATAACCTCGACTCACTTTTGATCTTTAGAGATACGATGGTACAGATGGTGGATTCGTCAACAATGAAATAAGAACTGACATAAAAAACTCTCACTGTTTTTAAACAGTGGGAGTTTTTTATTGTATAGGAAAAATCGACAGATTTTTACATATACAACAAGGCCAAAGTTACATATGCCCGTGCGATTGCAAAGCAATCTGTACATATGGAGAAGCCACTTTTCTATTATATAAAATAAATTTCACAAAAAATTGCTGTGCAATTTTGGCAAAGAACAAAGACGGGGCATGTAATTTTTTTTAAAAGGGCATAAAACTTTAATCATGCCACTTTTGTTCTTATACAAAATAAAAAGCCTCTTTTTTAATAAAGAGGCTTTTCCAGCTTTTAAAAATTGTTTTATTCAAAATCCTTGTTTACAGTTGCAATTAATTCATCCAAGCTTTTTAAGGCTTTAGATAAATCGTTCCGTGCATCGTTCAAATTGGATATAGCATCCTCACGGCCGGTTTTAGACCGTTCTTTGACATCAGCATCTGTGACGCCTGCCATATTTCCAAGATCTGCTATAGTAAGACAAATCTCAATGTCACCAAGGCCTTTTTTAATCTCTTTTTTAATCTGCTTGAATTTTTTTGTGTATCTTTTTGCCATATTATAATTCCTCACTTATATTTATTCATAATATGAGTAGGTTAAAAAAGCTGGAAAACAACCATCAAAATTATGTATACTAATTGTATCATGAATTAGTCTAAATGTCTAATTAAAAAAATTGTCAACATTGAATAATATTTTATTTTTTGAAAAAGATATAGATAATAGTTGACAAAGATACATATTATCAATATAATAATAACAAATAAACTTATTAACTTTTTGATAATATCAATTAAGGAGAGATGCTTATGAAAGATGATAAGATAATAGTAGTATTTGGAGGTTCTTTTAATCCGCCTTTAAATTCGCATTTTTCATTAGCAGAGCAAATAATATCAGAATATGAAAATGTTGAAAAACTTATATTTGTACCAGTTAACCAAAAATATCAAAAGAAAGGTTTGCTAGATAATAAATACAGATATGAAATGCTAAAAAGTGTTTGCGATAAAAATGATAAATTTGAAGTATCTGATATAGAATTAAAAAAGAAAAGGCAACCATATACAATAGAAACATTAGAAGAAATTCAGAAACAGTATCCTAAAAAAACGATTTGGTTTACAACAGGAAGTGATAACTTAAAGGAATTAAAAACATGGGAAAAAGCAGAAGATTTAGTAAAAAAATTTAAAATACTTGTATTAGAAAGAGATGAAGATTGTTTGGAAGACATTATAAAACAAGATAAATTTTTAAGTAATAATGAAAAATCATTTATAAAAGTAAAAAATAGTGTTAGGAGTTCTTTAAGTTCATCTTTTGTAAGAAATAAAATAAAAGAAGGAAAAAGCATAAGATATTTTACACCTGATGAAGTATATGAATATATAAATAGGAATAAGCTTTTTGAATAATAAATAATAAAAAGGGAGGAGTATTTATGCTAAGTGATGAAGAATTAAGAGAACATATTAATAAAATAACAGAATGGATTAATGATTATATTAAAAAGACAAGTGCTAAGGGAGTTGTAATAGGTAATAGTGGAGGAAAAGATAGTGCAACTGTAATTGCACTTGCAACAAAAGCATTAGGAAAAGACAAAGTTTTAACAGTTGGAATGCCATGTGAATCTATAAAAGAAGATTTAAATGATGCAAGATTAGTTGCCAAAACATTTGGAGTAAAAATGGTGAAAATCGACTTGACTAATACTTTTAAACTTCTAAAAAACGAAATTAATGAAAATATTGCTATAAAAATAAGTAATGAAGCTGAAATAAATATAAAACCAAGATTAAGAATGATTACATTATATGGTATTGCACAAACATATGGCTATTTAGTACTAGGAACAGGGAATTTGTGTGAAGCAATGGTAGGTTATACAACTAAATGGGGAGATAATGCATATGATTTTAATCCGATTGCAAATTTTACAGTGGATGAAGTTTTAAGAATTGGGGAAATGTTAGGTGTACCAGATAAAATTATACACAAGGCACCAAATGATGGACTTGGAGGAAAAACAGATGAAGAGAAAATGCAAATTAAATATAGTGAAATTGCAGAATATATAGAAAATGGTAAAACAGATGAAAAACGAATGAAGAAAATAGAGAAAAAATATCTTGCCTCTATGCATAAAAGAGAAAAAACTCCTATATATGATTTTGAAAGAAGAAATTATTTAAAGGAAAAATTTGAAAAAAATGATAATAAATAAAAAACTATCTTTGGAAAAACAATTCTCGTTCCAAAGTAGATATTGGAGCAACGTAATCCTCAATAAGCTTGCCTTGAATTGACATAAAACAATTTAAGGAGTATAATGAAATATAGGCAGAAAGAAAGTTGAGGTAAAGAAAATGAGAGTATTTAGAAAGATTCGGATTAAATTTTTTGAGTTAGATTTTGAAACACGGTATCTAATCTCATTTGTATGGGCAGGACTTGTTGTTCTGGGACTTTTGCTTGGAGCAACGCTTGAAAACTCATATTTTCTCATGATTCCTGTAGCAATGCTTTTTGCATTAGTAATAGGATACAAGAGGATGGGATTTTTTACTAAGTTCGTAATAATATCTCAAATGTTATTTTTGGTAAGTGATGTAATTACAAACCAAATAGACATTATGAGAATTATTATGATAGAACTATTAATAGTTCTTGTTGGTCCGATTTTTTTCGAAGAGCACGCTGATTAAAGCATGCTCTTTTCTTTTTTGAACACGAAATTAAGAAATATCTGTAAGATATTTTAATGAATTCACTATTAATTGACAAACTAAAAATAGCATAGTATTATAATGATATTAAGAGATAAGGAGAGAGATAAATGACAGAGGAAGAATTTTTAAAAAATTATGATTCTAATCAATTTTTTAAACCATCTGTAACAGTCGATTCAATATTATTTACAATAAGAGATGTAGAAACAGATAATTATAGAAAATTACCAGAAAAAAAATTACAGGTACTATTAGTAAAAAGAGCAGAACATCCATATATGGGAAAATGGTCATTGCCAGGAACATTTGTACAAAAAGAAGAAAAGTTTGAAGAAGCAGTACAAAGAAGTTTAAAAGCTAAAACTAATATGAAAGATATTTATTTAGAACAATTATATTCATGGGGCGATCCAAATCGTGATCCAAGAACAAGAGTTATAAGTACTTCATATATGGGACTAGTGGATAGTGAAAAAATACAGATAAAATCTGGAGGAAGTGCACAAGATGCAGACTGGTTTACTATTTCGCTTAAAAGTTTAAAAGAAAAAACATCAGAAAATAAACATGGCTATAAAAAAGAGGAAGAAATAGAAATATTATTAGAGAGTAAATCAGAGAAACTAAAAAATAAAGTAAAAGTTGTTAAAGAGCTAGTAGATGGTAATCAAATTATATATACACAAATATTAAAATCAGATTTAGCTTTTGATCATGCTAAAATGCTGATTTATGCAATTGAGAGATTAAAAAATAAAGTAGAATATACAACAATTGCATTTAATTTAATGCCGGAAAAATTTACATTAACCAAATTACAACAAGTTTATGAAATATTGTTAGATAAGCCATTATTAAAAGCAAATTTTAGAAGAAAGATTGCTGATATGGTAATAGAAACAGAAGAATATGAAGAAAACGCAGGTCATAGACCTTCAAAATTATATTGTTTTAATAAAAATTGGCAACCACATATATTTTAGAGAGATTGATTTTAATCAATCTCTCTTTCTTAATATGACGAAATAAAAATACATATAGTAGCAATACAGCAAATTACTTATTATCAAAAAGATAATATTTATTTCGCAAATCTATTGACAAAAGAAAATGGTATAAATATAATGTTATTATCAAAAAGTTAATAAGTATCAAACAAGGAGGGTTTAGTATGGAAAATCAAAAGCTAGAAATGGTAGCAGATTTTTACGAGTATACTATGTCAAATGGATACTTATTAAAAAATATGGAAAATACAATTGCATATTTTGATGTGTTTTTTAGAAAAGTACCAGATGATGGTGGTTATGCAATAGTAGCCGGATTAGAGCAAATTATTAATTACATAAAGAATCTAAAATTTACAGAAGATGATATAAACTACTTAAGAGAACAACATAAATTTTCAGAGCAATTTTTAGAATATTTACAAAATTTTAAATTTACAGGAGATATATGGGCAATTCCTGAAGGAACGGTTGTATTTCCAAACGAGCCATTGCTTACAGTTAAAGCTCCAATTATAGAAGCTCAATTACTAGAAACAATGTTATTACTTACAATAAATCATCAATCTTTAATTGCAACTAAAACTAGTAGAATTGTAAGAGAAGCACAGGGAAGACCTGTTATGGAGTTTGGAGCAAGGAGAGCACATGGAATAAATGCAGCGGTAGATGGTGCGCGTGCAGCTATAATTGGAGGAGCAGTTGGAACTTCTTGTACTTTATCTGCAAAAGAATTTAATGTACCTGCAAGTGGAACTATGGCTCATAGTTGGATTCAAAGCTTTGATTCTGAATATGAAGCTTTTAAAGCATATGCTGAAATATATCCAGAAGATTGTACATTATTAATAGATACATATAATACAATAGAATCAGGATTACCAAATGCAATAAAAGTATTTGATAATATCTTAAAACCAAAAGGATATAGACCAAAAGCAGTAAGATTAGACAGTGGTGATTTAGCATATTTATCTAAAAAAGTTAGACAGATACTAGATAAAGCAGGATACGAAGATTGTAAGATATGTGCAACAAATTCTTTAGATGAGCATCTGATAAAATCATTAATTGAACAAGATGCAAAAATAGATTTGTTTGGAGTTGGAGAAAATTTGATTACTGCTAAGAGTAATCCAGTATTTGGAGGAGTATATAAATTAGTGGCGTTGCAAAAAGACGGAAAGATGATTCCAAAAATAAAAGTAAGCGAAAATGTTGCTAAAGTTACAAATCCAAGTTATAAAAAGGTATATAGATTTTATGATAAAGAAACTAACAAAGCTGTGGCAGATGTAATCACATTAGCAGATGAAGAAATAGATAAAAATGAATATATGATTTTTGATCCAGAAAATCCTTGGAAAAAGAAAGTACTAAAAAATTATACTGTAAAACCTTTACAAGTAAAAATTTTTGAGAAAGGTAAGTTAATTTATCACATTCCAACTTTAAAAGAAATTGCAAAGTATTCTAAGAAAGATTTGGATACGATATGGGATGAAATAAAACGTTTAGAAAATCCACATAAATACTATGTAGATTTATCAAAACAATTATGGATTTTGAAAAATAATATGTTAAATAATATATATTTTTAAAACTCTTTACTTAATTTTTTATATTATATATAATATAAAAAATTTGTGGGGATGATAGTTATGATAAGACTTGTAGCTAGTGATTTAGACGGAACAATGTTTGGAAAAAATAATACAATACCAGAAAATAATATTAAAGCAATAGAAGATATAAATCGTTCTAAAATAAATTTTACAGTTTGCACAGGGAAAACATATTCATTATTTAAAAATACATGTAAAAAATTAAAAGCGCCATATGGAATATTTGGAAATGGGAACCAAATAATTAATTTGCAAACAGGTGAAGAAATTTATAAAAAAGTGTTAGATTATAATGATGCATTGTTTTGTATTAATGTTGCTAAAAAATTTAATATGCATATTCATTTATATACAAATAAAGAAATAATTACAGAAAAATTATTATATATGGATTTAAGGAATTTTAAATTATCTAAAGAGGAGAATATTACAGATTTAGAATTTAAAATTGTAAAAGATATAAAAGAATATGTATCAAAAGAAAAACCAGAAATTTTGAAATTAGTAATAACTTCAGAAAAAAGTTTAGAAAATTTGAAAAAAGAATTATCTAAAAATGAAAATATACAGATTTATTTAATAAGGAAACATGATAAATATAAAGACGAAATAATTGGAAAAGAATATGAATATTTAGATATCATGCCAAAGGGAATAAATAAAGAACAGGCACTAGAATTTTTAGAAGATTATTTACACATAGATAAAAGTGAAGTATTAGCAATTGGCGATAATATAAATGATTTAGAAATGATAAAAAATTCTGGAGTAGGAATTGCAGTGGCAAATGCGTATGATGAAGTAAAAGAAATTGCTAATTATACTACAACAAATGCAGCGCAAAATGGAGGATTTGCAGAAGCTGTATATAAATATATAACATTTTAAAAGCAACTGAAACTCAGTTGCTTTTTTCGTTGGCATAAGAACTTAAATATAAATAATTAAATTAAAGAATTGCTCTTAATCATATTTATTAATAATTTTATTGGCATCTTCTTCAGAAATGTATTTATTTTCTACCATAGTTTCTAAAACATGTTTTTGTCTGCTACGTGTTAAATCTGGATTTTTTGTTGGTGCATATACACTAGGTGCATTTGGAATTCCAGCCATCATAGAGGATTCATCTAAATTCATTTCGCTAGGTTCTTTATCTAAATAACCATTGCAGGCTTCTTTTATACCATAATAACCATCTCCAAAATAAGAAGTATTTACATATAATTCTAAAATTTCATCTTTTGAATAATTTTTTTCTATTTCAAAAGCCATAAATATTTCGGCAAGTTTTCTTGGAAAAGGATCAAGTTCTATAAAATATATATTTTTGGCTAATTGTTGAGTAATTGTACTTCCGCCTTCTCTTAAATCGAAATTTGATACATTTACATATATTGCTCTGGCAATTGCTCTAAAATCTATTGCACCATGATTATAAAATCTTCTATCTTCAGCAGATATAACGGCATTTAAATAATCTTTTGGTAAGTCTTCAATTGTAACATAATTTTTATCAGATCTAATTTCTTCTATTTTATCAGCTAAAGGTTCTTCTTTAATTGCTTTGCTATAAATTGTATAACCATAAATTCCTAAAATGATTCCAATGGCTAAAATTAATAGAAAAAGCAGTAAAAGTAATCTTTTAATAATTTTCATATGTATCACCACATTCATTATACAATACTAATAACATATTGTAAAACAATAATTTAAAAATTAAGAAAATCATAATATTTTAAAAAAATTAAAAAAACTATAAAAAAGGCTTGCAATTTAAAAAATGTTGTATTAAAATTTATGCAGGTGGAGAGAAGTGGTACAAAGTGGTAAAAAATGAAGTGAGGTGAAACGAAGTGCTAATTCGGCCAATATGAACATTCATTAGATGCCAAAGGTAGACTAATAATGCCTGCAAAGTTAAGAGAAGATATGGGCGAAAAGTTCATAATTACTAAAGGTCTAGATGGGTGCTTATTTGGTTTTTCACAAACAGAATGGGAAAACTTCGAAACAAAATTAAAAACACTTCCACTTACAAATAAAAATGCCAGAGATTTTGTAAGATTCTTTCTATCAGGGGCTATGGAATGCGAAATAGATAAACAAGGAAGATTCCTTATTTCTAGTAATTTAAGAAAAGTCGCATCACTTGAAAAAGAAACAGTAATAATTGGTGTTGGGACAAGAATAGAAATATGGGATAAAGCAAAATGGGAGCAATACAACAGCGAAGAAAATATATCAGCAGACGATATTGCAGAAAATATGACAATGCTAGGTATATAACTTTGTTAAAAAGTTTATATAAATTTTATACAAAAGATAAAATAAAGTACAAATGAATTAAAAGCGTACTAAAGATTTAAAATTACAAAAGAGAAAACAAGAACAATAGTACTTGATTAGAAGAGGGCTATACTAAAGAAATTTTTAATATACAAAAGATAAAATCTTAAGAATATACTTAAGATAAAAAATATAAAAATACAAATGCAAACAAATTAATATATACTTATTTGAAAAAAAGGATTTGAATTACAAATGAGAAAACCGTTGAAAACAAAAGAAAAATAGCCATAAACAGTTGGAACGCGAAAAATTCCAACTGTTTGTGCTATTTAAAAATAAATGTAACGGAGGGTAAATATTGGAATTTAAGCATAAGCCGGTTTTGCTATGGGAATGTATAGAAGGACTTAATATAAAAAAAGATGGAATATATGTTGATGGAACATTAGGAGGAGCAGGACATAGTAAACAAATCCTAAAAAAATTATCAAATAAAGGAATGTTAATAGGAATAGACAGAGATTTAGAAGCTTTAGAAGCAGCTAAAGAAAATTTAAAAGAATTTAAAAATGTTAAATATATACATGGTAACCATGATGATATAGATGAGATTTTAAAAGACCTACAAATTAATGGAGTAGATGGGCTTCTATTAGATTTAGGAGTGTCTTCTTATCAATTAGATGAACGTAATAGGGGATTTAGTTATTTAGGCGAAAATGAGCTTGATATGAGAATGGATAAGACTCAAGAATTAACTGCTAAAGACGTTGTAAATAATTATTCGGAAGAAAAATTGGCAAATATTATTTATGAATATGGAGAAGAGAGATTTTCTAGGAATATTGCTAAAAATATTTGTATTGCAAGAAAGCAAAAAGAGATAGAAACTACAGCTGAATTAGTAAATATTATCGAGAAATCTATACCAAAATCTAAACAAAAAGATGGACATCCTGCCAAAAGAACATTTCAAGCAATTAGAATTGAAGTAAATAATGAGATTAAACCATTATATAATACAGTATTAAAATCAATTAAGGCATTAAATCCTGGTGGACGATTATGTATTATAACATTTCATTCTTTAGAAGATAGAGCAGTAAAAAAAGCATACATAGAAGCAGAAGGAAGATGTACTTGCCCAAAAGATTTACCATACTGTATTTGTAATGCAGTTTCTTATGGGAAAATTATAAATAAAAAGCCAATTGTGGCAACAAAAGAAGAACAAGAACAAAATTCAAGAAGTAAGAGTGCAAAACTTAGAATTTTCGAAAGAAAGTAAAATTGAATTTTGATAGAAACAAAAGAGGAGGTGAAACTAATGACTAGGTACCAATACGAAACTAGCCCTAGAAAATTAGAACCTGAATTTTTACCTAGAAAAAAGGTAAAAAGAGATTTAACTAAAGAAGAAATTAAAGAAAATATAAAAAAGCAGGCTAAAGAAAAGGCAAATCAAAAAAGAGCACAAGTTGCAATTAAGAAAAAAGTTGTTCTTTGTATTGCATTAGTATTTGGAATGTTACTTGTTGTTAGTTACAGAAACTCTTTAATTACAGAAAGCTTTAATAAAGTAAAAGATTTAAAAGCAAATCTTGCAACATTACAAAAAGAAAATCAACAAACTGAAGTTTCTATTGAAAGCAATTTGAATTTAAACAAAATAGAAGAAGAAGCACAGAAAAAATTAGGAATGCAAAAACTAGATAATAATCAAAAGATATATATAAATTTACCTAAAAAAGATTATGTTGAATCAGCAACAGATTCTACAGAGATTGCGAAAATAAATACAAATTGGTTTCAGGAATTATTAAATAAATTAACAGGAAAATAAAAAGTAAGTCATTAATTAGAAGTGGCTTATTTTTTTGTGAAATGAAAAAAGTAGATTCAATAGATGTACAAATTGAGCTACATTGCATTGGTATGGAAATAAAAAAATATTGAACTCATAAAATCTGTTGATTTTTCATATATAATACCTAAAGGAGTGTTTAAAGCTTAGCTTTAAACACTCCTTGCTGTTAGTGGAAGAGATCATATAATTCTTCTTTAAGTTGCGCTGAAAGTGAATTAAACTTATCTTCCTTTCTCGCATCGAAATCTTTCAAATTGTATTATGGAATAAATTGTGATATATTAGTATAACTAAAATACGGAGGTATGCTATGAAATATAAAGAATTAATAGATAAAATGACTTTAGAGGAAAAAGCAAGTTTATGTGTAGGAGGAGATTATTGGCATAGCAAAGAAATAGAAAGACTTAATATTCCAAGTATTACAATGTCAGATGGACCACATGGATTAAGAGTTCAAAAAACAAAAGCAGATAATTTGGGAATTAATGAAAGTGAAATTTCAACTTGCTTTCCAGCTTCATCAACAATAGGAAATAGTTGGAATAAAGAAACTGCATACACATTAGGAAAATGTTTAGGAGAAGAAGCTGCTTATGAGGATGTAGATATTGTTTTAGGTCCTGCTATAAATATTAAAAGAACTCCTTTGTGTGGAAGAAATTTTGAGTATTTCTCAGAGGATCCACATTTGACTGGAATTCTAGCAACTGAATACGTAAAAGGTCTGCAAGCAAATGGAGTAGGAGCTTGTGTAAAGCATTTTGCAGCTAATAATCAAGAAAATAGAAGAAGAACAATAAATGCTGTAGTAGATGAAAGAACCTTAAGAGAAATTTACTTAAAAGCTTTTGAAATAATTGTAAAAGAAGCAAAACCATGGTCTATTATGAGTGCATATAATAAGCTTAATGGAACATACTGTAACGAAAATCAAGAATTAATGAATATATTAAGAAAAGAATGGAATTTTGATGGTTTAGTTATAACAGATTGGGGAGCAGAAAATGATAGAGTTTCAGGTTTGATTGCGGGTAATGAGATAGAAATGCCTGGTGGCAGAGGAAATGGTGTTGAAGAAATTGTAGAAGCGGTAAAAAATAAGAAAATATCAGAAGAATATCTAAATGAAGTAGTTAGTAGAATTTTAGAATATGCATTTAAAGGAGCTGAAAGAGAAACTTTAAAAGAATATAATAGGCAAGAACACCATAATATAGCAAGGAAATTAGCAGAAGATTCTATTGTTTTATTAAAAAATGATGAAAATATATTGCCAATAAAAAATAAAAAAGTGGCAGTTATAGGAGATATGGCTAGAAGCCCAAGATATCAAGGCGCTGGTAGTTCTACAATAAATCCATATAAGTTAACTAATTTGTTAGATTGTTTAAAAGCTCAAGGTATAGAATGTAGTTATGCACAAGGCTATGAAAGAATAGAGAGTGAAAATGATGTGGATTTAAGAAAAGAAGCTATAGAAGTTGCTAAGAATAGTGAATTAGTAATATTATGTGTTGGTCTTACAGAAAATTTTGAATCTGAAGGAATGGATAGATTTACATTAGATATTCCAGATAATCAAAATAAATTAATAGAAGAAATTTGCAAATTAAATAAAAAAGTAGTAATTGTACTTTCAAATGGTTCGCCAATTTTAATGCCATGGAAAGATACTGTACAAGCAATAATAACAGGTTACCTAGGAGGCGAAGCAGGTGCTGAAGCAATGGCAAATTGCTTGACCGGAAAAGTAAATCCTAGTGGAAAACTTGCAGAAACCTATCCATTAAGTTTAGAAGATACACCTTGTTATAATTATTATCCGGGAACAGAAGTAAGTGTGGAATATAAGGAAAGTATTTATGTTGGATATAGATATTATGATAAAATAAATAAGGAAGTGTTATTTCCTTTTGGATATGGTTTAAGTTATACAAATTTTGAATATTCTAATTTAGAAGTGAAAGATGACAAAGAAAATATCATTATAAAATTCAAAATAAAAAATATAGGAGAAGTATCTGGAAAAGAAATTGCACAAGTATATATAGGACAAGAAAATTCAAAAGTATTTAAAGCTAAAAAAGAATTAAAAGGATTTGAAAAAATTGAATTAAATCCAACAGAAGAAAAGGAAGTAATAATAAAAATAAAGAAAGAAGAATTAACTTATTATGATGTAGAAGAAAATAAATGGTGTATAGAACAAGGGCAATATAATATCTATGTAGGAAAAAATGTAGAAGATATTGTATTAGAAGCTAATTTAGAACTGAATGGTGTCAATAAAAATAAAGAGTTCCCAAACGCATATGTAACCGGAACAATTGAAAATGTTAGTGATAATGATTTTGAAGAAATATTGGGACATAAAATACCTACAAGATATATTGATTTAAAGGATTTAACTGTAGAAAATACATTAGAGCAATTTAAAAATACTAAAATAGGCAAAAAGATATTCGAACACGAAATGGAAAAAATGGATAAATTAATGAAAGAGCAAAATGTAAATAAAGCAACAAAGGTAATGATGGATTTACAAAAACCATTAAAGAAATTTTACGAAAAGAAAAGTAGTAAATATACAAGAGAAATGGTAGAAGAATTTATAGAAGTAGCTAAGAAAAATGAGGAGAATTTCGACTTGGATTTTGTGAGATTGTATCTAAAATAATTAGCATAATTGAAGGAGGATTATATAAATTGATAAAAGCAGTATTTATAGATATTGATGAAACATTAACAAATTCAAAAAGAGAAGTAAGTGAAAAAACATTATACGAAATAAAAAGATGTAGACAAAAAGGAATTAATATAATATTAACATCTGGAAGGGCTAGAAAAGATGCAATAAATTATCAAGAACAAGTAGGTGCAAGTCCATATATTATTTCTTCTAATGGAGCTTCTTGTTATGATGTAGAAAAGAAAAAAGAAATATTTAGTGATTCAATAAAAAAGGATATAGTAAAACAACTATTAGAATATGCTGAAGAAAATGATGAAACAATAAAATTTAATTATAAAGATGAAATAGTTTTAAATAAAGCTGCTTTCCCAGATGAAAAAGATAAAGAAAAAACAATTAAAGAATTAGAAAATATTATAGAAACTGAAAATATCTTACAATGTGTATTATCAAGTTCTGATATTGAGAAATTAATAAAATTTAAAAGTTATTTAGAAAAGAATTTTCAAGGTGTAAAAATAGTAAATGAATCAAAAAAATTGAAAAATCCTGAATTAAAGCCAAGTAAAAATTATTATTGTGATATTGCTTCAGAATCTGTTTCAAAGGGAAATGCTGTACATGCAATGTGTAAATATTTAGATTTAAAAAAAGAAGAGATTATAACAATTGGTGATGGAGAAAATGATATTTCTATGTTTAATATAACTCCAAATTCAATTGCAATGGGAAATTCATTGGAATGTGTAAAAAAACATGCAAAATATATAACAGCATCAAATGATGAAGATGGAGTAGCAAAAGTATTAGAAAAATTATAATAACAAAAGTAGAAAAGTATACTATAATAAAAAATGGTGTAAAAATTTATCCAAAAATTTCATTTATGAAATATACATTATTAATATTGTTAAAGATTGATGATAAAAGTATAATATTATCATAGAGAAAAAACAGAAAGGACAAGGATATGAGAAACAAAAGAAAAATAATAATTATATCAATAATAACAATTATATTAATATTTGGTATAGCCATAATAAGTGTTAATGGAGCTATACCGTTAGTTGGAAATGGATTAAATTTAATGAATGCAAGTATAACTCAAAAGACAGTTGGAAGTGGACTTGAAAGTGCTTATATAGAATGGGATAACTTTGCTAATGCAGATGGATATAATGTGTATATAAGTAATCAAAATGGAGGTTATACACAATTAGACAATGAATTAATAAGATTATATAAAGATGGAAGCAGTTCATATTGGAGGGCAGATGCAGTTGGACTTAAAGCTGGAAATTATAAATTTAAGGTTGTTCCAATAGTAGACGGAAATGAAGATACTGCAAGCCAAGTAGAATCAGAAAATATAACAGTAGAAGCACATGATAGAACAGGTTTTGCATGGGTAAATGGAGCTACTACTGGCGCATACAATCTTGATGGAACTATAAAAGATAATGCTAATATTATATATGTTACAGAGGATACAAAAAATACAGTTTCATTAGATGTACAAACAAGTTCAAGTGGTAAAGTAGAAAATGCCAAAGGATTACAAAATATTTTAGATTTATACAAAAAGGGATATGAATCTAAACCTCTAGTAGTAAGAATAATAGGTAAAGTTACAGATCCTTCTACACTAGATGGAGGAGATATTGTTATTAGTGGAAGTGGATCAGATAAAAGAATAAATTGTGGAATAACATTTGAAGGAATTGGAGAAGACGCAACTTTATATGGATATGGAATTAGAGTAAAAAATGCCTCTAATGTAGAAATTAGAAATATAGGAGTAATGCTAACAGATAGTGATGAAGGTGATAGCATTGGTCTTCAACAAGAAAATGACCATATATGGGTACATAATTGTGATTTGTTTTATGGAGAGCCAGGAAGTGACTCAGATCAAGTAAAGGGAGATGGAGCATTAGATTGTAAAAAATCTACATATATAACATTCTCATATAACCATTTCTTCGATACAGGAAAAAGTAATCTTTTAGGATTAAGTGAAAATACAACAGATGATTTATATATAACATATCATCATAATTGGTATGATCATTCAGATTCTAGACATCCAAGAATTAGATTTTATTCAGCACATGTATATAACAATTATTATGACGGAAATTCAAAATACGGAGTTGGAGCATGTTTAGGTTCATCTGTTTTAGTAGAAGGAAATTATTTTAGAAATTGTAAAAAGCCAATGATGATTTCTATGCAAGGGTCAGATACAAGTGGAACATTCTCTAAAGAAGATGGAGGTATGATTAAAGCATATAATAATTATATGATTGGACAAGAATCATACATCCCATATTCACAAGATAATAAAAGTTTTGATGCATATGAAGTATCAAGTATTGATGATAAGGTACCTAGTTCTGTAACATCTTTACAAGGCGGAAAGACATATAATAATTTTGATACATCAAGTATCATGTATGAATATAAAGCTGATTCACCAGAAGAAGCAAAAAATAAAGTAGAAAAATATGCAGGCCGTTTAAATGGTGGAGATTTTAAATGGACTTTTGATGATTCTAAAGATGACGAATCAGATAAACTAAATGCAGAACTAAAAAATGCTTTAGAAAGTTATGAATCAAATTTATTATCAGTAGGTGGTGATTCTATTGATATGCCAGAGGAGCCAACACCAGAGCCAGATGTGATAAGTGTAGAAAGTGTATCTTTAAATTCACAGACTGGTGAATTAAGAGTTGGAGAGCAAACAACATTAATAGCAACAATAACGCCAGATAATGCAACAAATAAATCAGTAACATGGAAATCAGACAATACAGAAGCAGCAACTGTAGAGAATGGAGTAGTAACAGCAGTTGGAGAGGGAAAAGCAAATATAACTGTAACAACAGTAGATGGAAATAAAACTGCAACATGTGAGATAACAGTTTTGCCAGAAGAGCCAGAACCAGAGGTTATAAATGTAGAGAATGTAACATTAAATTCGCAAAATGAAGAATTAAAAATAGGAGATACTGTAACATTAGTTGCAACAATAACACCAAGTAATGCAACAAATAAAAATGTAACATGGAGCTCAGACAACACAAATGTAGCAACAGTAAATAATGGAGT